>DASVUC010000166.1:0-10831 GCA_036387255.1 Tepidisphaeraceae bacterium
ATCCCGCTCCACCCCATGCAGATTCGCCACATGCTTCGCCGCCATCTCGCTGATCCGCCCTAGCCTCAGCCGAATGCTTGGATGCAACTGCCCCTCCAGCAGGCAATCTTCCTCCAGCATCTTCAGCACCACAAGCTTCCCCGCTCCCCGCAGATCCTCGGCCAGAAAAGTCTGTCCCGTCCCCGGCGAAAGCTCCCGCACAATCTTTCTCCCCCCAAGCTCCACAGGTCGCTGGCCCATCGGTCCTATCGTCCCAAACTCGACCGCTACAGCAAGCGCTCACCGGTGCCCCGCGGAACCAGCGTCAGCACCTTGTCGATGATCTGCTCCACCGTGATTCCCTCCGCCTCGGCATTGAAGTTGGCCACCACACGGTGCCGCAGCACCGCCGGCGTCGCCGCCTCGACATCATCCATCGTGACATGCAGCCGCCCCTGAAGCAGCGCCCGCGCCTTGCTCGCCAGGATCAAATGCTGCCCCGCGCGCGGCCCGGCGCCCCAGCTCACCCAGTGCCGCACAAAATCGCTCGCTCCAGTCTCGTTCGGCCGAGTCGCGCGGACCACGTCCAGCACAAAGTGATAAACGTGATCGCCCACCGGCACCCGCCGAACCAGTTCCTGAAACGCCACGATCTCCCCAGCCCCCATCACCCGCGACACCGACTCTCGCACATCTCCTGTCGTCCGCTTCAGCACCTCCAGCTCATCCTCGCGCTCCGGGTAGTTCATCAGCACCATGAACATGAACCGGTCCAGCTGCGCCTCCGGCAACGGATACGTCCCCTCCTGCTCGATCGGGTTCTGCGTCGCCATCACAAAGAATGGCTCCGGCAGCGCCAGCGTCCGGGAACCGGCTGTCACCTCCCGCTCCTGCATCGCCTGAAGCAGCGCCGCCTGCGTCTTCGGCGGCGTTCGATTGATCTCGTCCGCCAGCAGCAGATTCGCGAAAATTGGCCCCTTCACAAATTCAAACGCCCGCCGCCCCGTCTGCGGATCCTCCTGCAAAATATCCGTTCCTGTGATATCCGAAGGCATCAAGTCCGGCGTGAACTGCACGCGCGAAAAGCTCAGCTCCAGCGCCTCCGCCAGCGTCGAAACCAGGAGCGTCTTGGCCAGCCCCGGCACACCCTGCACCAAACAGTGCCCCCGGCACAGCAGCGCGATGAGCACCTCTTCCACCACCCGCTGCTGCCCAATGATTCGCTTCCCAATCTCTTCCGTCAGGCGCAAATAACTCTCCGCCAGCTGCTCCGCCGCTTCCACGTCCGAAGATCTTGGCGCGCCCTGCTCGACACTCATTTGCTCGCCCCGCCCAACGAACGTTCCCCCTTCTCCGTCTCCATCACCCGCGCCGACTGAAGGCTGATCTTCTCCCCCGGATCTTTCCCCGCAACCACAAAGCGAAACCCGATCCTTCGCGCCTTGCTTCCATCCAGTTGATGCGGCCCGGCCCAAAGCTTCTGCTGGTTCACCTCCACCACCGCATCCGTCTTCCCCAGCGCCACCCGCACATCCACCGTCTGCTTCACATCCTTCAGCCGAACCGTCTGCCCCTGCACACTTCCATCCGGCAGGAAAACCTTCGCCTCCTGGTCCTTCAGCAGCCACACCAGTTCATGCGCCGTCGTCGCCGCGCCGCCTGTAAAGTTCAGATCATCCGTCACAAACAGCTGCACCGCCGCATCACCCGTTCCTTTTTGCACCGTCACCGTCGCCTCAACCGAGATCGGCTCATCCGCCGGTAACTGCCGATCCCAATACACCCCGCCCCCGCGATACCCGCTCCCCTCGCCGCTGACGATCGGCCGCAGCCCGTGATCCGCCATGAGCGTCAGGTTCCCGAACGTCTGCCAATCCGCCCCGATCGAATCCTCAAAGCTCACCGATTCCGCCGTCACCACAAAGTTTGTCCGCTCCAGCGAAGGCGCGCCGATGTTCTCCCCTCCATGCGGCCACACCAGGAACGCAACCACCGCCACCACCGCCACAATCACCAGCGCCGCGATCGCCGCAATCCAGTTCGCGTTCGGCGTCACCCCGGCTTGCGCCTGCTCCTCCGCCTCAATCCCCTCAATCACCTTCCGCGTAAACGCCGGCCCCGCGCGCACCGCCCGATACGATCGCCCGCTCGCCAGATGCTCCCGCACCCGCAGCAGCAGCGAATGCTCATCCTCAACCGAGCCATTCTCCCGGAACTCAGCCACAGCCGCCCGCCACTCCGGACTGCCAGGCCCCGCGCGCAAGGCATCTGTCAGCAGTTTCAGTTTCTCGTCGGATCCAAAATCCATCGTTTGCGTCACGGGAGCCGATGCTCCTTCTCCCCTGAACCCTGAACCCCAAACCCTGAACCCTCCTCATCCCCCCCGATCATCTTCGCCAGCTTCCGCAGCCCATGGAACATCCGCGACCGTAGCGTCACCGCCTTCGTCTTGGTGATCTCCTCCATTTGCGCGTAGCTCATGTCCTGAAAAACCCCCAGCACGATCACTTCCTTCTGATCTTGCGGCAGATCCTCCAGCGCCTTCAGCACCCGGGCGATCTCTTCCTGCGTCTCCAGCTTATCCGTCGCCGCCCGCGCCACCTGGTAGGGGTCGCTGTTCATCTCCACCCCCTCCAGGTTCAGCTCCGTCACGTTACGTACGGGACTGCGCTTCCGCCTCCGCGCGTTGTTGATCGCCAGGTTCCGCGTGATCGTGAACAGCCAGGTCGAGAACTTCTCCGGATATCGATAAGTCGGCGCAAAGCGAAACGCCCGCAGGAACACCTCCTGCCCAATCGATTCCACGTCCTCAACGTTCCCCAGCATCCGATACAGGTACGACAAAACTGACGAGCTGTACCTTTCGTAAAGCAGCGCAAAGGCCTGCTTGTCCCCCTTTTGCGTCCGGCGCATCAGGTCCTCATCCGAAGACCGCCCCAGCGGGGTGCCTTTCAGATCGGCGGGCGCATCGGCCTTGCCCGCGCCCGCGCCGCTCGGGCGCGGGCGACTGTTGCTCCCGGGTTTCTTCTCCATGCGCTCTCGCCTCGCGCCGTCACAATACCGGCACGCCTGTCGTATCCCAACCGATTCTACGCCTCCAGGCAACCCAATCCGACTTCTCTTAACCTTTTGTCGCCCAACACCGTATAATTCCTAAGGTTGCGGCTGAGCGACGATCGCGTTTCGAGCGCCTTGCGCCCGAAATGAGGAAAGTCCGAACTGTCTAGGGTAACGGTGCTGGATAACGTCCAGGCGGAGCAATCCGACGGAAAGTGCAACAGAAAACAAACCGCCTAAAGCCCGCGGCTCTACCGTGGGTTCGGCAAGGGTGAAATGGTGCGGTAAGAGCGCACCGCGCCGGTGGTGACACCGGCGGCAAGGCAAACCCCACTGGCAGCAAGATCAAACAGCGGAGAGTGCTGACCCGGCACGTCACCATCCGCGGGTAGGTCGCTTGAGGTCCTGAGCAATCAGGATCCCAGAGAAATGGTCGTCCCTTTTGCCCTAAGCGAAAGGAACAGAATTCGGCTTACAACAGCCGCAATCAATCCTCGGAGGCGCATCGCAAAACGATGCGCCTCCACCTTTTTCCCACCGTTTCATATCCCCTAAACAATTCATTGTAGAAAATTGAGTTGACCTGCCGAAAGTGTTAGGGTAATGTTTCTCAAACACTGGCCGAACCACCAGGTTTGGCCGCTGGAAAGGCGCTGATTATGGGAACGGACTCCCAATTCTCTTCAGCCCGTCTCTCCTGCGCTATGGAGGCGCAGGCGGGTGCATCGGTCACAGACACCGATGCCGACGAGCGGGCCTGGATGACGAGCGAAATCGAGCGCCAGATCGAGTCGGACCCGTCACTGGTTCCGAACGCGCCGTCGAAGGAGCTAGTCACTTCGCTCGTGCTCGACCCCGCGGAGGTCGAAGCCCTGCTCAAGGGGCTCTCCCCTCTGCTCATTGGAAACTACTCAGACAGTTCAACAGACGGAGCGACTCATGAACCTGACCCCGCGGCAACTGGACGTCCTGGTGGCGATCCGCAACTATCGCCATCTGCACGGCTATTCCCCGACGATGCAGGAGCTGGCCGACCAGCTCGGAACCAGCAAGGTCACCATCTTCGAGCACGTCGGAGCCCTGGAAAAAAAGCGCGTCCTGCGCCGCGACAAGCACAAGGCTCGCTCTTTGGAAATCGTGGTGGATGAACGCCTTCCCGACGAAGACCGCACCACCAAGCTCCCCCTCCTGGGCACCATCGCCGCCGGGTCACCCATCCTGGCCGTCGAAAATCGTGAAGAACTCGACCTCGAGCAGCTGTTCCACGCCAAGAACGGCGTCTACGTCCTGAAAGTCCGCGGCGATAGCATGATCGACGACCACCTCTGCGACGGCGACTTCGTCGTGATCGAACGCCGCGAAAGCGCCCGCAACGGCGAACAGGTCGTCGCCCTCCTCGACACCGGCGAAGCTACGCTCAAGCGCTTCTACAAGGAAGGCAGCAAGATCCGCCTTCAACCCCGCAACCCCACCATGCAGCCGAGAATCGTCGATGCCGACCGCTGCAAGGTCCAGGGCGTCGTGATTGGTGTCCTCCGCAGCTACCATTAAAGCTGCCTGAGGAAAATGGCACAAAACGACACATAACGGAACACAAAACAACCCCTCGCACCACCGGAAGATCACGGAGTTTCACGGAGGATCTAATCTGAAGTTGATTCGCTGCGTTTAATGTTGTCGCAATAGCTGTTGCCTTTCTCCGTGCTCCTCCGTGATGTCCGTGGTGAGAGCTAATCCAAAAGGAGCCCCCATGCCCGCAGCAGCCAAGCCCGCCCCCAAGGCAGCGCCCCGCAAAGGCGCCCCCAAGTCCTCCTTCGACGATCACCCCATCCTCTTCCAGAAGTTCTTCAAATCCGTAGGCCCCCGGACCTACGTCGCGCAGGTTAAAGAAACCACTGGCGGCAACCAATACCTCGTCCTCACGGAAGGCAAGCGCTCCGCCGACTCCGGCGAGGTGAAAAAGATCCGCCTCTTCGTCTACTCCGAAGACTTCCCCGAGTTCTTCCGCATGCTGCATGAGACGGCGCATTGGATCAAGGACCATCCAATGTCCGCAGAAGCGAAGAAGAAGCGGGATGAGTATTGGAAGAAGAGCGGGATGAAGAAGGGGTGATCTGTTGCGAAAGGATTCCGAGTCGGCGTGATGTTGGACGCTCGATGACGACGCGCCCCGCAAGCGGGGCCGCTAAACGGAAAGACGCTGAGCGCTGAGCCGCGCGGCGACGCATCCTGCGTTGCGTTTTACGCCGCCGCGCGGATACTCCCCGCCACGATGGGTCAGCTTCATCTTCTTTCGCCCGCAGGCTTCCGTGCTGCCGCCGTCCACGCCGGCATCAAGTCCAAGCAGACGCCCGACGTGGCCTTGTTGCTGTGCGAAACCGTCGCCACCGCCGCCGCGGTCTTCACCACCAACAAGGTCGTCGCCGCCCCGGTGATGATCGGGCGCAAGCACGTGCGCGACGGCAAACTCCGAGGCGTCGTGGTCAATGCCGGCAACGCCAACGCCTGCACCGGAAGGCAGGGCCTTCAGGACGCGCAGCGCATGTGCGCCCTCGCCGCCCGCATCGCCGCCTGCCAGTGCAAAGCCGCTGACATTCTTCCTTCGTCAACGGGAATCATCGGTCACCTGCTCCCGATGGAGAAGCTCGAGCGCGGCATCATCGAGGCCGGCCAATACCTCGGCAGCTCGCTCGAGCATGCCAACCTCTTTGCTGACGCGATTTTGACCACCGACACTGTCCGGAAGACCGCCGCCGCGGAAGTAAAGATTGGTCGGACCAGGGTGACGCTTACCGGCGTGTGTAAAGGGTCCGGGATGATCGGCCCGCGCCTCGACCTGCCCCACGCCACGATGCTGGCGTACGTGACAACCGATGCCGCCGTCGCCGCCCCGGCGCTGCGGAAGATGCTGAAGTCTGCTGCTGATGTGAGCTTCAACAACGTGACCGTCGACGATCATGCATCCACCAACGATACGCTGGCGATCCTCGCCTCGGGCGCATCGGGTGCGAAGCTGAGCGCGGGCGCCGATCAAAAGAAGTTCGCCGCGGCGCTCACGGAGGTATGCCAGGACCTCGCTTACCAGATCGCGGCCGACGGTGAAGGGGCGACGAAGGTGGTGATCGTCAACGTGCGCCGGGCAAAGACCGAGCAAGCCGCCCGCGCTATGGCCCGAGCGATCGCCAACTCGCCGCTGGTGAAGTCGGCGATGCATGGCAACGATCCGAACTGGGGCCGCATCGTTTCCGCCGCCGGTTTTGCAGGCGTGCCGTTTGACCCCGACCGCTGCGCGTTGACGCTCCAGGGGACGAAGGTGTTCGCCCAAGGCCAGCCGCTGACCTTCGATGCCGCCGCCGTCAGCGCCGCGCTGAGCAAAAAGGAAGTGACGGTGGATCTCGATTGCAAAGCCGGCTCCGCCAGCGCCACGTGCTGGACGTGTGATCTGTCGAAGGATTACGTGACGATCAACGCCGACTACCATACGTGATGCTACGACGATGTGCGTGCGTGCGTCGCGTGATCCGGTTCTGACGGGACATCGCATGACCGAAGCGCACAGCGAGCTTCAACCGTCCAACCGCCTGCGGCGCTGGCTGAAGTGGTTGCCGGTTGCTCTGCTGCTGGCGCTGCTGCTCGGGCGCGTGCTGCTGGGCTATCGTGCTGACAACCAGTTGCAGGCGCTGATCGATGGCGCCCGGGCGCAAGGCGAGCCCGCGACGCCCGATGATTTGCAGAAGCCGCCGATCGCTGACGATCAAAACGCTGCCGTCCTTATCCGCCAGGCGCTGGACGCGTATCACCTGACGCCGGAGCAGCGCTCGGACGATGAAGCCATCCGAGCCAAGGAGGCCGACGATTACTGGTCTTCAGATCGACTGAAGTGGTATCAGGGTGTGATCGCCGAGAATCGCCAGGCGCTGGACCTGCTGGGGCAGGCGCGAAGGCTGCCCCTGGCGGATTGGCAGCCGACGCCCCGAAACTTGTCCGAGACGGTTGCCCCCAACACGCCGCCGCATCGGTCGCTGGCGAATCTGCTGGCTGTGCAGGCGCGGCTTAAAGCGGAGGCGGGTGATGTCGCCGGTGCGGCCGATGCGCTGCTGGCGCTGATGACGTACGCTCGGCAGGTCGATCAGCAGCGTATGTTGGTTCCGCATCTGGTCGCCAACGAGATTGACGCGATTGCAGCCGATACGCTGCTCGACCTGTGCCAGAAGCCAATCGCCCTGTCCGATCATGTCGCGGCGACGCTGACCGCGCGACTCCTCGATGACGACGCCCGCCTTCGCGGGTTCAGAGACGCCATGCTGACCGAGCGTGCGCTGGTGACGCAGGAGACGCTGCGCCTGGCGAATGCGGGAGGATGGGTGCGTATCTTCCGGCCGATGGTCGTCAACGACGCCGGCCGCGCCTTCAAGCGCTTCACGTTGATCACGTTGGCAGTCACGGCTGCAAGTTGGCCCGCGGCCGAAGCGCTGCTGCCTCGGGAAAGTAATTTGACCGAAGGGTTGTCGCTGAAGCGCATCAGCCGGCTGATGAGCGACATGTTTGCGACTGGAATCAACAGGTCCGCCAAGAGCGAATTCTGGCGCATGGCTGATCGCCGTGCCGCGGCGGTCGCGCTGGCGATTGCGCGTTATCGCCGTGATCATGACGGCGCCTTTCCGCAGAATCTGGCGGCGCTGGTGCCGAAGTACCTGGTGAAGATTCCATTCGATCCGATGTCGGCGGTGGAGCGGGAGCTTTCGTTCCTGCCGCAACGGCCAAACCCCATTCTGTACAGCGTCGGTGCGAACGGTACGGATGAAGGCGGCAGCGAGAAGCGGATCGTCCGCGGCCGCGGGGATGAGTGGGATGACCAGGATCGTGTTTATCATCTGACCGCGCCCGCACCGGCAACTGCTCCATCAACTCAAGCTGCATCGGAGGCGTCATGACTGGACCGGCGAATGAAGTTGAGCAGCCAGATCCGCCAAGATTTCATTACCTCAAGCGCCTCGCGCTGGCGGGGGTGCTTGTTTTCGCTGGGCTGGTGGCGCTGCATTTCTGGTGGTCGCATCTAGCGCAGCGGCGGATGGATACGTATGTGAACGAGCTGCACGCGAAGGGACGAAGAATCCTGGCGCGCGATTTCATCAGCGAGCCAGTGCCGGATGAGCAGAATGCGGGAAAAGCCCTGCGGGAGGCGGCACAGAAGGTTGTCGATCTGCCCGAGCTCCACGACTGGGAGGTTGAATTCACCGGCGATCTTCCTTTTAGCGCCAACGACATCGCGCAGCTTCGCCAGATCTCGGAAGCCAACCGAGAGGCATTGGCCAAAGCGCGCTCAGCACGATCGCTCCCGCGTGTGAACTGGGGAATCACGATGACTTCGCCGGCGATGTCCATCCTGCTCCCGCATTTGAACGAGGTGCGCCGCGTCGGCAACCTGACGCGGAACGAAATGCTGTATCAGCATGTTCAGGGAAACGAGCGTGAGGCGATAGAGTTGGCAAGGGACCTGATCTTCCAGTGCCGGTGCATGGATGAAACGCCGATCTTCCTCATCTCGCACCTGGTGTCGGTGGGGATGCATGCGCTGGTCCTCGACGGGCTGGAGCAACTGACGCCGGAATTGCGAATGGGCGGCGGCGAGCGAGCGGCGACGGAAGCGTCGGTGCGGGGACTCATCGCTGACTTGAGCGACGAGCGCTTGATGGTTGAAGGGGCATCGGTGGCGTGGCAAGGGGAGCAGATGATGCGTCTTGATGGCCCGGAGCGGGCGGCGATGGATTCACTGCCTCTGCCTGTGCTGGGGCGCGTGCTGGCGCCGATGTTTCGGCTGGATGCCCTCTCGTCAGCGCGCGAGCTCGATCTCGTGGCCGACGCAGTGATGCAGCCGACTTACGCTCAAGCGCGAGCGCTGCTTCCGGGCGCAGCCGGGCCGATGAGAAATCAGTCTTTGTTTTATGTCATCGCGCACAATCTTTCGATGCGCAGCACGGGCGTGTGGACGGGACGGTTGACGCAGATGACCTTCGAAGCGCGGGCGCGACGGAAGGTGGTGGCGACGGCGCTGGCGGTGAAGCTGTATCAGAAGGATCACGCGGGAGCGCTGCCCGCAACGCTGGATGAGCTGGTGCCGCGTTATCTGCCGGCGGTGCCGGTGGATCCAACGTCGGCCGCCAGCGAGCGGCTGCTGTATCGCGCCGATGGGCCGGATCCTATCGTCTACGCTCGAGGATCCAACCAGCGCGACGACGGCGGCGCTGGCGTGCCGACGACCGCCCCGGCGAACCGGCGCACGCAACCGCTGGATTTGGTGGTGCATCTCATGCGGCGTCCGACGACGGCACCGGCAAATTAATCGATTTCAGGGGCGCATCAGGCTGAGGATGACCAGGCAGATGTAGCCAAAGACGAGCGGCATCCCGCCGATGATTGCCGCCAAAATGATCCAGCTCAGCGGCAGCGAAGCGCCCAGCATCCATTGGCGCAGGCGCGAGCAGTGCGTCGCCCCGCGCAGCATGCGCAGGCAGGAGAGCCACCAGGCAAAGATCTGCACGACCGGGGTCGCCGTCCCGATGATCCAGACGAGCAGCACGATCAGCAGCGGCAGTTTCCGATCAAGGCGAGCCGCATACATTGCGACGACGATGCCGACGCAGACGTAGGAAACTGGCGTCAGTGCGAGGGCGGCGCCTGCGTAGTAGCTGAGCGCAATGGCGCGGTTCTGCTGTGTAATCGTGAGCGTGCGCGGATGGAAGAAGTAGCTGTGGACGCCGGCAAGCGCGAGAAACATGAGATACAGCGAGATCCAGAGCGCGGGCACCATCAGCCAGTCCATTGCGGCGGCGAGGCGCAGCGCGGACGTTTCGCCGCGGGAGAGCGCCGCGAATGAGAGATTCGAGACGCTCGCGAGCATCCAGAGGTAGAGACTCGTGGCGAGCAAAGCGGTTGGGAAGAAGGCAATGAGTGTGGTCATCCGCCGAAAGGCGAGGGCGTCGGCGAGCGTGACCGGATGGCGCACCTCGGCCGCCAGCTGCTTGGGATCTCGAATTGCGACGGCGGCGGTTCGGACGTACGCCTTCCAGCGGCCGATGCGTTTGCGATGGATCCAGGAGATGGTGGACTTGGTGACGGCGTCCCAGTCGATGGCGCTACCGCACTCCGGGCAGCGGGCGCTCGTGATGCCGCGAAGGCTGTAGCCGCAGTGGGGGCAAAAGAGGTCTGCTTCCGTGGTGGGATTGGGGCTCGGATCAGCCTGGGCGGTCATTGGTGAGCATATTGACGATGCGGAGGAGATGTGACAATGACGTGCGTGTGCCCGAGGAGTGCGCGCAGCCGGGTGGATGGGCGAGACCCCCGTGCCACGCTCGGGAACTGGCGCCGACGACGACGCCTAGAAATCGAGGCCGCCGCGCAGCGGTGGGCGTTTCTTTTTCTGCTGGCTCTTGCTCATCGGAGCGGGAGTTGTGGGGGCGGCGGGCGCTGATGCGCCGACGGCTCGCTTGATGGAAAGCGAAATTCGCCTCGCGTCGGCGTCGATCTGGAGGACGCGCACCTGGACCTGCTGGCCGAGCCTGACGGCATCCGTCACCTGGCGGATCTGCTTGTCGCTTATCTCGGAGATGTGGACGAGGCCTTCCAGGCCGGGTTCGAGTTCGATGAAGGCGCCGAAGTCGGCGGTGCGGGAGACGGTGCCGCCGACGACCATGTCGGTAGCGTAGCGCTCGTTGACGGTCTTCCAGGGATCGGGGCCGGCCTGCTTGAGTGAGAAGCTCATGCGCCGTGCCGTGGGATCGACGGAGAGGACGAC
>DASVUC010000167.1:0-4133 GCA_036387255.1 Tepidisphaeraceae bacterium
GGGTTTCGGCGCCAACCTTCTCGCCGTACTCGCGGAGCGCCTTCTCGGTCTGGTAGACCAGCGAGTCGCCCTGATTCTTCAGATCGATCACCTCGCGGCGCTTCTTGTCCTCGGCCGCATGGGCCTCGGCTTCGCGCTGCATCTTGTCGATCTCGTCCTTGGAAAGACCGCCCGCGTTCTGCACGGTGATCTTGCTTTCCTTACCGGTGCCCAGGTCTTTGGCCTGGACGGTGAGGATGCCGTTCACGTCGACGTTGAAGGTCACCTCGATCTGCGGCACGCCGCGCGGTGCGGGCGGGATGCCTTCCAGGTTGAACGTCCCAAGCAACCGATTGTCGCGAGCGAACTCGCGCTCGCCCTGGAGCACGTTGATCGTCACCGCCTGCTGGTTGTCCGCAGCCGTGGAGAAAATCTCCTTTTTGCTCGTGGGGATCGTCGTGTTTCGCGGGATGAGCGCGGTCATCACGCCGCCCAGCGTCTCAACACCGAGTGAAAGCGGCGTCGCATCCAGCACGAGGATATCTTTCACTTCGCCCGTCGCGATCGCGCCCTGAATCGCCGCGCCAATCGCCACCACTTCGTCGGGGTTCACGGTGCGGTTGGGCTCTTTGCCCCTGAAGAGATCCTTCACGAGCCGGCCCACCATGGGGACGCGGGTCGAGCCGCCGACGAGTACCACCTCATCGATCTGCCCCGGATCCAGCTTCGCGTCCTTCAGCGCATCGATCACCGGCTGACGGCACTTCTCGACCAGCGGCGTAATGAGCTGCTCGAATTTTGACCGCGTCACCGTCAGCTGAAGGTGCTTCGGCCCGGTCTGGTCCGCCGTGATGAACGGCAGGTTGATCGTCGTCTCCATCACGTTCGACAGCTCGATCTTCGCCTTCTCGCACGCTTCCTTGAGGCGCTGGAGCGCCATCGGATCACTGCGCAGGTCGATCCCCTGCTGCTTGCGGAATTCTTCGGCGACGTAATTGATCAGCTCTTCATCGAAGTCGTCGCCGCCAAGGTGGGTGTTGCCGTTGATCGACAGCACTTCGAAGACGCCGTCGCCGACGTCGAGGATGGAGACGTCGAACGTTCCACCGCCCAGGTCGAAGACGCAGATTTTCTCGTTCTTCTTCTTATCCAGCCCGTAGGCGAGCGCCGCAGCCGTCGGCTCCGGGAGCACGCGGAGCACTTTCAGCCCCGCGATCTCGCCCGCATCTTTGGTCGCCTTGCGCTGAGCATCGTTGAAGTAAGCCGGAACGGTAATCACCGCTTCCGACACCTTCTCACCGAGATAGTCCTCGGCCGTCTTTTTCAGCTCTTGCAGCACGTACGCGGAGACCTGCTCGGGCGTGTATTCCTTGCCGCGAGCGCGAACCTTCACGTAATCGTTCTGGCCGCCGATCACTTCATACGGAACCATCTTTTCTTCCTGGGCCACCTCGTTGTGCCGACGGCCCATGAAGCGCTTGATGGAGAAGACGGTATTTTTGGGATTGGTAATCTGCTGGTGTTTAGCAACCTGACCGACCAGCACTTCGCCCTTGTCGGTGAAAGCGACCACCGACGGGGTGAGGCGGCTGCCGGCCGAGTTGATGAGTACCTTGGGCTGATCGCCTTCCATGATGGCGACCACGCTGTTGGTGGTACCCAGGTCAATGCCGATGATTTTTGCCATTGTCGCTCCTGTAAGAAAGCCTCGCGCCAGAAGCGGCGCGGACTCGAATCACACCGGCAAAGGCAAATGGTGTGCCATGTGGACGGCGTGCCGCGCCTGATGTAGCTCACGAAACAACAACTACTTGCGCCACACTTCTTCTGAGCGCCAGCCCTGGACACAAATGCCATTTCGACAGTTACCCTCCCCCGGCTGCCAGTTTTTGTAAGCGGGTGAAACACGCGCAAAGGGTGCCCGGCCGACGGGCCACATTGCTTTGAAGCGTTTCAGTTTCTGCACGTATGGAAGGCTCTGCAACTTTTTAAGATTTTCTGCATTCTGTTTTGTGAGTGTGCCGATTAATTCGGTACGCAGTTGGTTGATTCAAAATAATAGAAGTTAAACGATTCTCACTCTCCCCTCCGACAGCGGCCCGGGACGCCCTCCCCCAGGCCGCTGTTCTTTTTTGGTGATGGTGGGTGGGGAGTGTGGAGGTTCGGCGGTTGTGGGATGGGGATCGGGGGCGAGGGGGAAATTACGTTCTTTTTCGTCGAGATCTTCCATGGCTTTGAGGTAGTCGTCTTCTTCAAGGGGTGCGTAGAAGGGGTTGTCGTGGAGGTGCCATTCGATGCGCTTCTGGCGAGCTAGTTGGGCCATCAGGGTGGCGGGATCGGTGGGCTCGGGCGGAGGTTGGAAGCTTCGGGACTTGGCGTGGTTGATGATCTGGTTGGCCGCGCGGTTGCGGAGGTTGACGTCGTCGGCGCGGAGCTGGGATTGGAGCTCTTCCAAGCACGTGGAGAGGGTTGAGCGGAGGTTTTCGGAGAATGAGCCGAAGACTTCCTGGCGGCGGCGGGCGAGCTCGGCGCGGAAATAAGGGTTGTAGTTTCGCCACTTGGTGATCTGGGAGCGGTCTTTGCCGAGCTGCTCGGCAACTTCGCGATCGTTAAGCCCGCGGATGAGGAGTTCGATGGCGAGGTGGTGGTGTTCCTTAAGGGATTGGAAGCGGGATCGCATGCCGATGATGGCGCGGGCGGCTGGGGAGAGGGTCGGGTCGTCGGGTGGTTTGAGGGGGAGGGGCTCAAATTTGTTCCGTTTTGTGCACTTTTGTGCACTTTCGGGCGTGATGGCATCGGTAAGGTTCTGGAGGCGCGGCGGGTCGGATTGGGGTCCGGCGGCGGATTCGAGATAGCGTTTTGGATTGGCATGCATAGCAAGCTCCTTTGGCGTGTGTGGCTGCGCGAGGCGCAGGGATTCCCCGGAGATGGTGTGGAGGTTGTCGCGGAGCGACGTTTTCCTCCGGTCGGTCAGCTTTACCCCCAGCGGATCAAGATGAACCGACGGAATGGAGTTTACCAAACATATACCGAACACTGCAAGAACAATTTTTGGACGGGCACCGAAGACCGTTGGAGGGCGCGCGGCGGCAGCCACTTGGGAAATGGGGGCTGCAACGGGATGATGTTGGCATGTCGCGTGATCGGTACGAAGAAGAAGAGGAGGTTGAGGAGGACGACCGGGAGTTGCCGGATGAGTCGGACATGGATTCGTTTGACGAGCCCGGGATCATGCCGTGTCCGCATTGCCGGAAGATGGTTTCGGAGGAGGCGGAGGTTTGCAGCCACTGTGGGGAGTACATTTCGGCGGAGGATGCGCCGCGGAAGCCTTTGCCGATTTGGTTTTGGATTGCGCTGGTGGCGGGGTTTGTGGCGCTGCTGGTGATGATGATTCGGTAGCTCAAGCGCGCTTGGGTGTAGTGTTGGTCTTCCTGGGATTGCGAAGGATCTTGCCTTTGATGGTGTCGGTGCCAGATGCTTCGGAGTACCTCAGCATGACAGTGCGTGTCTGATGACGCTACTCGGGAGGGCGCGGGGCTTTGAATTCGATCCGCTCGTAGGTGCGGAAGTGGAAGGGGTAGAGGTGGCGCTCGTCCGCGGGGTGGGGACGATCATCGATGAGGTTCCACTCGGAGCGATCGAAGGTGGGGAAGAAGGTGTCGCCTTCAACGTCGGCTTCGATTTCGGTGACGTGGAGAACCGATGCGCGGGGGAGCGAAGTTTGATAGAGCTGCGAGCCGCCGATGATGAAGGGGCGGGTGGAGGTTCGTTCCAGGGCTTGCCCGAGGGAGTGGGCGAGGATCACGCCCGCAGCGGGCGGCGAAGGCATCGTGGTGCTGACGACGATGTTGGTTCGGCCGGGGAGGGGTTTGCCGATGGATTCATAAGTTCGGCGGCCCATGATGATGGTGTGGCCGAGGGTGAGGTTCTTGAAGTGTTTGAGGTCGTCGGGGAGATGCCAGGGAAGCGTGCCCGCGCGACCGATGACGCCGTTGCGCGAGACGGCGACAACGAGCTCGAGCCCCCCTGCCGCTGCCGTCATACCGCCACCATCGCCTTGATGGCCGGGTGCGGGTCGTAGTTGTGGATCTGAATGTCGGCTTCGGTGAAGGCGGTGATCTCGCGGACGGCGGGGTTGAGCGAGAGCGTGGGGA
>DASVUC010000168.1:0-13027 GCA_036387255.1 Tepidisphaeraceae bacterium
TGCACCTGGTGAAATGGGAGCCCGGGAAGCTGCTTGATGAGGTGCGGAAGCTGACGGATGGGCCAACGTTGTTTGCGCCGGCGCATCACGCGGTGCTGCCGGCGGATTTCAACAACAGTCGGCTGGAGAAGATCATCGCCAGCGCCCACGAGAAGCATCCGGAGGATTTTGCGACGCTGCTGGGGGCGGAGGGCGTCGGGCCCAAGACGGTGCGGAGTTTATCGCTGCTGGCGGAGCTGATTTACGATGCGCCGGCGTCGCATCGGGACCCGGCGGCGACGGGGGAAAGCGCCAAGCTGCCGGCGGTGCTGAAGGAGCGGAAGTGGGCGGATTATTCGCACGCGCACGGCGGGAAGGACGGGTACCCGCGGCCGGTGGATCGGGAGACGTACGATGTTTCGATCAACGTGCTCACGGATGCGGTGCAAAAGGCGCGGGTGGGGAATGCGGAGAAGACGGATGCGCTGAAGCGGCTGGCGACGTTCACACGGGCTACGAAATAGGTGGTGCGGGTTAGAGATTGAACAATGAGTGTATGAGGTTTGTGAGGAAGATGAGATTTCTTTGGCTGGGCGCACGGGTTGAAATCCCGTGCCACGAATATCGGCTTATCGCTGGGGATTCTGCGGTGGGGGTTCGCGTCTTGCTTCGTACCACCATGGGGCGTGCTCGCGGGTGGCGCGAGGGCCTTTGCGGAGGAGGCGGGCGAGGGACATTACGGATTGGAGCAGGCCGTAGGATCGGAACTTGCGAGCGCTGGTGATGACGGGGGTGCGGACGATGGTGAAGCGGCCGTGGCGCTTGAGGGCGATGCTGATGTACATCTCTTCGCCGAAGAAATAGTTCTCGTCGAAGCCGCCGATCTCGTTGAAGGTATCGCGGCGTGCGAAGACGAAGCAGCCCGCGGCCCAGCGGATGACCCGAAACCAGCCGAGGGAGAGGATCCAGACGGCGGGTGTGGCCCAAAGGGGGGTTCGGGCGTCGAACTTGACGGGTGCGCCGCCACCGACGGCTCCACCTTTGAGCGCGGCGAGCGCTTCGGCGAGAGTCGTTTCGGGGACAATGGTGTCGGCGTCGACGAAGACGAGATATTCGCCTTGAGCGGCTTGCGCGCCGGCGTTGCGGACGGCAGAGATCTGGCGGAGCTTTACGGGATGCACGCGCGCGCCGTGCTGGAGTGCGACAGCGGCGGTGCGGTCGGTGGAATCATCGTCCACGACGACGATTTCGTATTCCTCGCCGTGAGAAGCTGCGGCGCGGGTGAGCGCATCGAGCGTCGCGGGGAGGGCGGCTTCTTCATTGTGAGCCGGAACGATGATCGACAGCATGTCGTGAATATAGCCGGGATCCAGCGGCTCGAGTGGACAGGCGGACGGGCGGCATGGATCATTCCGCCATGCATGCATTCATTGTTCATCTGGCCAATGCGCTGTGGATGACGTTCGTGGGCGTGAGCCTGCTGGCGGCATTGGTCACATTTCTTCCGCGGATGAACCCGAAGGTTTCAGAAGCGTTTTGCCGCGCACCGCTGCTGGATTTGATCGTCGCATCGTTCACGATCATTCCGTGGATCCTCGCGGCGGCGTTCGGAGGCTGGGGCGGGCTGGTGGGATCAATCTTGGGTGAAGCGGCGGCGCTCTTGGTTTGGACGAGTTACCACGAGTTGATGTATCGCAAGTACACCGACGGGCCGCGGATCGTCAAGTTCATCGAGAAGACCGTGGGCGTTTGGCAGAACCAGCTTGCGCTGTGGGTGACGCTGATTGCCCTGCCTGGGTTCTGGTTCATTCGGGTGACGGAGATGATTGCCTATTGGCCGCTGGTGAAGCTGCTGGATTTTCCGCGGTACAAGCAGTCGGAATGGGTGAACGTTTCGCGGCACAAGTTCGAGGGGCTGGTGGGGCACGATCTGGTGTGGTGCTTGTACTGCGATTGGATGACGGGCGTGTATGCGCTGGGGGCGGAACTGCTGCGGAACGTGGAAAGCTTCTGGTGCCCGATCCGCTTTTATGACGGGAAGAAGTGCGCGAACTGTGCGATCGATTTTCCGGATATCAATCACGGATGGGTGGAGCCGAACAAGTCGATGGCGGATGTGGTGGCGAAGATGGAAGAAATGTACACGACGGGGCCGCGGGGCCACTTTACGCATCCGGTCCGGCTGACGGTGGGGGGGAGGGAGATCCCCGGCACGAAAGGGAGTGCCAATGTTCCGGTGTCGTCGTCGTGAGCGTGGCTTACTTTACGCCTGGGCGCATGACCGAGTTGAGGCGCAGAAGTTCGACACGTGGCACCGGCCCCGCCCTAAACCCGCTGTTGCGCCAGAATCCCGCCCCGCGCGCAGCGCTCTGAAATCTTAAATCTGAAATTCTCCCCCATTCCCAACCCGCCAGCCAATATTCGTGCGCCAAAACAACCCCAACCGCGCAGCGCCAGACAAGAAGTAGGGAGACATGACCGTCGCCGCGCCAACAACTTCTGCCACCAGCACCGACAGGCCGCGCCCAGCGTCCGCGCCAAATCGCGGCTCACTCTATGCCTTCACCCAATCGGCAACCACTCAACCCGCAACACCAACAAAGGACCCTTCTCAACCCCATTCCGGACCCACCCGGACCCCAACCAGTGCAGTTCCGGACCCGCTTGGGACCCCGTTTGGACCTCATTTGGACCCGCTTTCTTGCCAGCGGCCCATCCACAGCAACAGCCATAACCATCACACGAGGGAACACTTATGCCACGCATCACCGGCACAACCAACCCTCAAACTACATTGCTGCGCAGCTTCAGACCCAACTCCTTCGGCCCGCCCCCCACCACAAACACCCGTGCCAACCCCGCTAACTCACCATCCGCAGCATCGGCTGCTTGCGTACCCAGGCCGGCATCTGGAGACGCTTGTTCTGCGCTTCGCTGAGATGATCCAGGTACTGCGCCAGCGCCGGCTCATCAAACTGAGCCAGGAACTCCGGCCGCACGCTGACGTTGATCTTGCGGATGTTGTCGATGAGTTGACGTTTATTCATGGGCTGCTAAGGTTGGCTGACGTCCCGATTCTTCCGCTCCAACACCGGGCGGAACGAATTATAGGATCGGTTAGCGGGGCTATCGGACTTGAAACCATGCGCTTGATGTCTCAATTGCAGCAGGATCAATCGTCCGCTCCCGCCAATCCGCCCCCCAACGACGACCCCCTCGCCCGCCTGCACAAGATGTCCACCACCGCGGGCCTGGGCAGCACCGACTACGTCGCGGTCAACCCTACGGCGATCTTCGCCGTCATCGTCGGCCTTGCCAGCGCCTTCACGCTCTTCGAAGAGCCCATCCTCCTGATCATCCCCCTTGTCGGGGCAATCGCCTCCATTGTGGCTTTCCGGCAGATCGCCAGGAGCAACGGCACCCAGACCGGTAAAGGTCTCGCGATGATCGCCCTGCTCCTGTGCATCGGCTTCGGCTCGCTCGTCGCTGCCCGCGCCGCCATCAGCGGCTCCCGCGAAAAACAAAACAAAGCCGCCCTCGACACCACGATCCGCAAACTCTCCGATGTCCTCGTCAAAAAAGACTTCGCCGCCGCCTATCAGATGTTTGACGAGCGCTTCCGGACTCGCGTCACGCAGCAAGTCTTTCAGGACACGATGCAGGGGTGGCTTTACAACAACTTCTACGGCGATCTGAAAGCAATCACCTGGCGCCATCTCGCCGAGTTTCAGGTCGATGACACCACAGGCACTGAACTCGCTGCCTGCAATTTGATCTTCAACTACACCCAGGCCGGCGAAGTCCGCCAAGACGCTATTTTTCGCAAGATCAACAACCAGTGGACGCTGGAAGACATCCCCAGCTTCTTCCCCACCAAAAAGCCCGGCGAGCAGTAACAACCAGCCTCATCCATCGCACGCCTCTCAAGCTCCACGCCCGCCACGTCCGATAACCCATTTAGTGGATTACCGGCCACCCACGCTCAATTCCACGTCCGGATAAGCCGATACCACTAGCAGCGAACGCGCCCAAGGCAAGCAGCCTGAACAGACAATCGAACCGCAGGACGTTTCTAGCGGTACAGGTAGTTAGGGCACTGGAGCGTTCGATTCTGTCCGATCATAGAAGGGCAGACGGGCTTCGAACGCAGGGCTGATTTACATCGAGTTGCGGGATTCCTCGCATCCGGGAGTTGGGTTCTGATGACGGGCACCAAAACGCAAACGGGCTTAAAGACGCTGAACCTCGTCAAGGGCAATCAGCAGTACTGCTTCCGCTATGAGATTGGCACCGAATCGCAGGTGCTCCAGTCGCTGATCGAGATGGTCAATCGCCGCGACCTCTCCTTCGACTGGTTCGACGCCGCCGTCCTCTCTCACCAGCTCGGACAGCATTTGGCAAAAGAACTCAAAGGGTATTTGCCGAAGAAAGCAGCGTGAGTTATCGGCGGTGGCAAGACTTAAGCCGCCGACAACCGCGAGATGAAGTAACTGGGGGGAAGTAGAAAATTGAAGCCGCGGGTTGGGGACCGACTCGCGTAGAACCGCCACCGGAAATCGCCGGCCGCGTGGCAAACGAGAACGAACGCGGGTTCGTTTTCGCGGACGGTTTAACCGTCCCCATTAGGATTTGTCCGCCACACGCGACCGGTTTATATGAGCACCCTCACCACGTCCCAAACCCACGGCGTAGCCGCCGAACAGGCCAAGAAGTTTCCGCCGCTCGTCCAGCAGTTCCTGGACTACCTTCGCCTTGAACGGCATTTCAGCGACTACACCGTCAAGGCATACGGCGCTGATCTCGAGCAGTTCGGGCAATTCCTCGCCGGCGAGATCGGGCAGCAATCGCCCGAGCCGCGCCTCAACGTCACCTTCCCCGAAACGCTCGACGAGAAGTTCACGAACTGCGCGCCGCTGACGGTGCGCGAGTTCCTCAACTATCTCTACGCCCAGAACTACACCAAGAGCACAACGGCGCGGAAGCTCGCGACGCTTCGCAGCTTCTACAAGTACCTGATCAAGCGCGGCACGGTGCAAACCAGCCCGCTCACCGCGATCCGCACGCCGAAGCAGGAGAAGCGCCTGCCGAAGTGCCTGGACCTGGAACAGGTGCAGAAGCTGCTGGATGCACCGGGCGATGCCGACGTGCTGTGCGCTCGCGATAAGGCGATGCTGGAAGTGCTCTACTCGACCGGCATCCGCGTGAGCGAATTGGTCGGTCTCGAAGCCGGCGATCTCGATCTCACCGAAGGCGTCCTCCGTGTCACCGGCAAGGGCCGTAAAGATCGCCTGACCCCGATTGGCTCACAGGCGATCAAAGCCCTCCAGCGGTACTTCGACATGAAGGCGACCGACCCGCGCATGCAGGGCAACAACACCGCCAAGATCTTCCTTAACAAGCACGGCCAGCCGCTGAGCACGCGCTCTGTCCGGCGCAAGCTCGACAAGTATCTTGTCGCGGCCGGGCTGGATCCCGGGATCAGCCCGCACACGCTGCGGCACAGCTTCGCGACGCACCTGCTCAACAACGGCGCGGACCTGCGAAGCGTCCAGGAGCTGCTGGGCCACCAATCCCTCAGCACAACGCAGATCTACACGCACCTGACGACGACCCGCGTGAAGGAAGCGTATGACCACGCCCATCCGCGAGCCGACGTAGGCACCATCCCCCACCCGGCCAGCCAGCCGCCGCTGCCTCGGGCGGGATAAGTGACGAAATAAACCCCATGACGCAGAACGCGCAGGCCCTCCTGCGCGTTCTTCTTCATTTGAGTGTTAAATCGATGCTATAATGGGTTGCGGAGGCACTTTAATGGGTCGGCTGAGTGTGTTCGATCGAGCCATTGCGACTGTGGCAATCGGTCCGCGCTCAAGCGGCACACCCGGCGCGATCGATCTTGCCAGTCATCTGGTGAGTTCACTGCTTGGCGAACTTGAGTATCTCTGGACGCTGTACTTCTCGGTGGATCCAGAAGCTGATCCGGCCGCCGAGGTGGAACTGAGAGAAATGTTTGAGCGTTGGGCGGACGCGGGGGATGAGGCGCTTGATCGGCTTGCGAGACTTCAACGCGAAGAGAGCATAGCGGTGCCAAGTTACGTTGAGTTGATGCATGGTCATGGACGGGTGCGGGCCATGTTAAGTGTTTCCCTCGAGGATCTCGCAGAGGTTCGAGCTCAGATTCGTCGAGGCGAAGTCATCCCGCTTGAGGAGGTTAAGCGTGAGCTACGTCTTAGACGTAAGCCTCAAAGCTCTGACGGCGCTGGCAACGCTTGATATCGAGCTTCAAGAGCGGACGCTCGATGAACTGGAGATGCTGACGGCACATCCACGCGCCTCCAGCCGCGCAAGGGGGAAGTGGACGTAATTCACGATTTCCGCGTCGACCGACCCGATGGCTTCTATTATGTGTTTCTCACCCTATCGAAGAATGACGCCGGCAGGATACTGGTGGTGAAATCGGTGGCCCACCACTACAAGCCGCAAATCGGCTAATTCACTTCACCAGCCGCAGCGTCATCGGGTAGCGATAGGCAACGCCGTTGTTGGCTTGGATGCCGGCGATGATGGCGAGAACCAGGGCGGCGACGCCGACGGCGATCATGATGAAGATCCCGATGCCGCCGAGGCAGACGAGGGGGATTGAGATCAGGATGGCGATCAGCACCGTGATCTGAAAGTTGAGCGACTCCTTGCCCTGATCGTTGACGAAGGGCATCTGGTCCTTCTTCATGAGCCAGACGACGAGCGGGCCGAGGATGGGTGGGATGCTTAGGAGCATGACGAGCGAGGAGAGGTGGGCGAGCATGCCCCAGAGGCGAGCGTCGGGATTGGTTTCGATGGCGCCGGTGTCGTAGCCGACGATGGGGGTGCCGGCGCCCGGCGGGGTTGGCGGCGTGGAAGGGGAGGTGGAGCCTGCGCCCATGGGGCCGGCGTTGGGAGAAGGATCGGTCGGTTGATTGGGGGGAAAATCGCCTTGCGTCATCGTGTTCCTCTCGATGTTCCTCTTGTAGTCGAGGGCGCATCATAGAGATTCACACAACCATGACCAAGGCACGATCCTGCTCATTTGCGGCGCCGCATTCGGGGCAACACGCGGTTGAGGCGCGGAGGTCGTAGCCACAGTCGGCGCAGAGATTGTGGGCTAGGCGCCAGCGTCGCTTTCGCGCGAGGAAAATCTGACGGAGGCGGATCAGGGGTGCGATCGCAAGCAGGGTGGCAATGAACCCATACGGGATTGCCAGGCCCATTCCATGCAGGCCGCCCCAAGTGGGCGGCTTGAGCTGAGGGCCGTTCCAAAACTGGACTCCCAGGATCGTGGCGTGGGGGACCAGCGCGCTTGAATGGGTGCTGCAATAGCGCCAGCCGGCGGGCGGACGAGTGACTTCCGGAACGCCGACCATGATTAATTGACCGAAGAACAGGTGCCCGCCACCAGAGCCGGCGCCGCGGATGATGTCGTTGCTGGAAGGGCCGCTGCCGGAGCGGGTGATGTAGTTCACTTCCTCAACCTGCTCGCAGCCGCGTGCCCAAAGAACCAAGGCGGCGAGGAGCAGGAGTGTGCTGAGGATGGAGAGAGAGCGCGTTATGAGTCGCACGAGAGAGAATGTCCGGTGGCGGGGGAGAGCGGACGAGACGCGTGGAGATGCGAACAGAAATTAGCTTTCGGTTGGCATAGCGCGGACCCACTTTTGAAAGTCACGGATGACAGTGACTTCGCTTTCTTTATCGAAGCGGTGCAGGAACTTTTCGAACTGCTGCATCGGGAGGAATGCAAACGCAGCGCTCGTGCTGCTTTGACGATACTCGCCACTTTCGCTTAGGAGCAATACGTGAATGTGTTTCCCATCGTATCGCCAGAGTTCTTTGATTCCGAGCTTGCCGTAGATTGGCTGCTTCGCGACAGCCTTTCGGGTGATTTCGATTTCAATTGCCAGATCGGGTGCGGGATGAACGGCTGGATCCCAACTCCCCTCAATCTGGTTGAAGGCTTCGCCGTTGGTGAGAAAGAAGCAGCCATCGGGTTCTAAACCAATGCGCTTTGCCTTGTCTCGAAAAGTGGTCGAACCACCCGGCACATACTGGATATCGCGCTCCACGCACATCAACGCGATGAGAATGCCAATGCGAAAACCGGTGCGGTCATGCTTCGGCAATGGCGACATCATCTCTAAGCTCCCGTCGCAGTACGTCACGCGTGTGTGTCCGTCGGCAACTTCCTCCAACAGATGCTCGTAAAACTCCCACGACACATCCTCAAGCACGAAGTGCTGATGCGGGTCGAGATCAATGTCTGCCAGCGTCATGATGTGGATTATACCGGCGGGTTACTTCACTTTTTCAAGCTCAAAAGCGTCGTGAACGACCTGTAAGGCCTTGTTGGATTGCTCTTTGTCGATGATGCAGCTGATTTTGATTTCGCTGGTGGAGATGTTCTGGATGTTGATCTTGTTGTCGGCCAGGGCTTTGAACATGCGCTGGGCGACGCCGGTGTGGGTGCGCATGCCGACGCCGACGACGCTGACCTTGGCCAGGTCGGAGTGGTAGGTGGCTTTGGTGGTGGGGCCGAGGTCCTTGACCATTTTATCGACGACGGCCTTGAGGTCGTTCAGGTCGCCGTGTTCGACGGTGAAGCTGATGTTGGCGGTGTTGTCATCCATCACGTTCTGGATGATGTCGTCGACGACGATGTTCCCCGCTGCGATATCCAGGAAGATCTTGGCGGCGATGCCGGGGCGGTCGGGCACGCCCTTGATGGTGACGCGGGTGAGGTCTTTCTTGAGGGCGGCGCCCGAAACGACGATGTTTTCCATGTTGGCGGTCTCCGAGACGATCCACGTGCCGGTGTTGTCGTTCTGGCTGTTGCGCACGTGCAGGGGGACGTTGTATTTCTTGGCGAATTCGACGGCGCGGGTTTGCAGGACGCTGGCGCCTAAACCGGAGAGCTCGAGCATCTCGTCGTAGCTGATCTTGTCGATCTTGCGGGCGTTTTTGACGATGCGCGGATCGGCGGTGTAGATGCCGTCGACGTCGGTGTAGTTCTCGCACACGTCCGCCTTGAGCACCGCGCCGACGGCCACCAGCGTGGCGTTGGATCCGCCGCGGCCGAGGGTCGTGACATCGCCATCTGGGGTGACGCCCTGGAATCCGGCGACGATAACGATCTTGCCTGCGTCGAGCTCCTGGAAGATCCGCTGCTTGTTAATGGACTGGATTCGCGCCTTGGCAAAGGCATTGTCGGTGACGAGGCCGATCTGACCGCCGGTGAAGCTGATCGCCTCCTGCCCCTGGGCATGGATTGCCATGGCCATGAGAGCGATGGTCACCTGCTCGCCGGTGACGAGGAGCTGGTCCATTTCGCGCTTGGGCGGGTGCTTGTCACACCCGCCGTAGGAGCAGACTTGTTCGGCAAGCTTGATCAGCTCATCAGTAGTGTCGCCCATGGCGCTGACGACGACGACCACCTGGTTCCCCTTTTGCTTTTCCGCGATCGCGCGCGTGGCGGCGCGATGAATGCGTTCGGCGTTTGCGACGCTGGTGCCGCCGAATTTTTGAACGACTAAGCCCAAGAGCTCCTCCGATAGAGGGGCAATTATAAGGATGGGGCGTGGGGGCTCAAATGGAGGGGGGAGGAGACATGAGTCGAGTGTGCATCGCGAGCGCTGGCGTATGTGATACAATGGTGGCCGATGACCTACCTGGATCTCCAGCGGAAGCTGCACGATCAGCCGTTTCGGCCATTCCGCATCAAGCTGGTGAACAACACAGCGTATGACATTGCTGAGCCGTGGATGATCATCCCGGGGGACAGTAGCGCAGTTATCGTCATGCGGGTGCGGGCGGATGATCGTGGCTATCGGGTGGCGGAGGATTGGCGGACGGTTTCCATTGCACATATGGTGGAGTTTCAGGATTTGCCGAGAGTGGAGCCGAAGCGAAAGCGGGCGTGAAATTCCCGGTGACACGAGGGCAGCGCGAGTGTTGGGGGAGGGGTGCTAGAGGGGACAGCTGGATTGGGGGGCGTTGGACGAGCCGTTTGTGCGATTACGTGAGATTAATATCAAACCCTCACCCCTGCCCTCTCCCGGGTACGGGAGAGGGGGAGAATCGCTTGTGGTGTGAGATTGCTCGTGTGTGCCGCCCTGTTGCGTATCTTTTAGAAGAACTCCGGGGACGCGATGACCTTGTCAGCGAGGCGGTCCAGCGCCTTGACCGACAGCTCCAGGTGTTCTTCTTTGGTGTCCTCGATTTTGTTATGGCTGATGCCGTAGAGACTTTGGACGAAGAGCATGACCGTGGGGACGCCGGCGCGGCAGACTTCGGCGGCATCGTGTAGGGGCCCGCTCGGCAGACGCATGGATGTGCCGCAGGTTTCGCGGATCGAATCGTCGGCGAGGTCGATCAGGCGCGGGTGGAAGGGGAACGGCTGGATGCGCCAGAGGGTTTGCCACTTCACCTGGATCTTCTCTTCGGCGGCGATGCGCTCGCTCGCCTCACGCGCGTCGCCGTACATCTTTGCGAGTACGTCGGTATCGAGGTGGCGCTGATCCAGCGTCATCGTCGCTTCACCGACGACGGCGGTGACGATGCCGGGCTGGGTGGTGACCTTGCCGACGGTGCAGACGCCGCCGTGCTTGATGGCGATGTCGCGGATCGCCAGGTGCAATTTGCTGACGCCCCCGAGGGCGTCTTTGCGGTGGCTCATGGGGGTGGAGCCGGAGTGGGCGGCCTGGCCGGTGAAGGTGATGGTGTGGCGCTCAACGCCGAAGGTGCCGAGGACGGCGCCCATGGGGAGCTGCTTGCTTTCGAGGACGGGGCCTTGCTCGATGTGGAGCTCGAGGTAAGCCTTGGCGTTTTTGATTTCGGCGCGTGCTTCATGGGCGCGGTCGAGATCGATGCCATGCGGACGCACAGCGTCTTGGAGCTTGATCCCGTCTTTGTCGGTGAGGTTGCGGACGTCATCCGGAAGGAGCGCGCCGCTGACGGCGCTGGAGCCGAAGAGTGATCGGCCGAAGCGTGCGCCTTCTTCATCGCACCAATCGACGAGGCGCACGGTGACGGGAGGCGTGCCTTCGCTGGCGATGCGACGAAGAACCTCCACGCCCGCGAGGACATTGAGGCAGCCATCGAGCCAGCCGCCGTTGGGGACGGAGTCGATATGGCCGCCGATGAGCAGGGCATCATCACGCTTGCCCTTGAGCGTCGCCCAGAGATTGCCGGCGGGATCCTGGTGCACCTCGACCGGAAGATCCTTTAAGCGCTCGCGGAGGAACTGCCGCGCCAACACCCACGTGGGCGTGAAGGCAACGCGCTGGGCGCCGTGCTCATCACCGGTGAGTTGACGAAGTTCTCTCAGTTCTCGGACGGCGCGCTTCGGATCCAGTGCCATGATCTCCTCTTGGGGGCTTGGCGAGATTCCTTGTCCTTGCTGTACACTGCCGGCATGACGGTTCAAGAGTGTAACGAGCGATTCGGCCGGGGCGAACAAATCCGTTTCGAAGCGGGGCGCGGAGGTTTGACGCGGGCGGTGCTGTCGGCGCCGGCGGCGACGGGGGAGATTTATCTGCATGGGGCGCACGTGACGGCGTATCAGCAGCGCGGAACCGCCGGGGCGTCCAAGACGGGCGCTGCGCATCCGCTGCTCTTCGTGAGCGAGAAGAGTATTTTTGAGTCGAGCAAGCCGATTCGAGGCGGGGTGCCGGTGCTGTTCCCGTGGTTCGGGCCGCGTGGAGGGACGGACCGCACGCAGATGCACGGCTTCGTGCGGACATTGCCCTGGACGGTGAGCGAGGTGTCGGTGGGGGCGGAGGCGACCAGCGTTTCTCTCGTTCATGAAGCCAGCGATGAGACGAGAAAGATCTGGCCGCACGCGTATCGGGCGACATTCACCTTCACCGTCGGGCCGACGCTGAAGATGGCGCTGGCGGTGACCAATACCGGCCCTGCGCCGTTCACGTTTGAAGAAGGGTTGCATACGTATTTTGCCATCTCCGACATCGCGCAAGTCTCCGTCGACGGTCTACGGGGGCATTGGTATCGCGACCGGACGGTGAGCGAGGAATCTGCGTTCGATAAGGAAGATCGCATTACGTTCTCCAGGCGCGTGGATCGGCTGTATCGCGATGCGCGTGGGACGGCGGTGATTCGCGATCCCGGGCTCAAGCGCGAGATCGTGGTCTCCAAGGAAAACTCGGCGACGACTGTGGTTTGGAACCCGCACACCATTGCGGCAGGCGAGTTCGCTGACCTGGATGCGGCGGAGCCTCAGCGCTTCGTGTGCGTGGAGTCGTGTAATGCGCGCGACAACGCGTACACGCTTCAGCCGGGGGAGACGCACACGCTGACGACCATGATTGGTGTGCGGGCGATCCAGTAAGACTTCAGCCACAGAGTGACAGAGACCACAAGGAAAGAGATGACCAAAGCGGCCATCATCACGGGAGCGGGGACCGGCATTGGGCGCGCAACCGCTGTTGAACTTTCTGGTTTGGGATATGCGTGTTTGCTGGTGGGACGAAGTGAAGCAACGCTGAAAGAGACGCGGGCGCTGGCGGGGCGCTGTGAGCTATTCGTCGCGGACGTGAGCGATGCGTCGGCGGCGGGTGGAATCGTGCGGGCGGCGGTAGAGCGGTTCGGGCGGATTGATGTGCTCATCAACAACGCCGGCTACGCACCGATGGTGCGCGTGCGCGATCTTTCGCCCGAGCAATGGCGCAAGGTGATCGACACGAACCTCTCGGCGGTCGTGTGGCTGGTTCGTGCGGCTTGGCCGGTGTTTGAGCAGCAGAAGAGCGGGACGATCGTGAACATCTCTTCGGAATCGGCGCGGGATCCGTTCATCGGGCTGGGCGCTTACGGCGCCGCCAAGGCGGGGCTCAACCTGCTGACCAAAGCGCTGGCGAGCGAGGGCGCGGAGGTCAACGTGCGGGCCCACTGCATCGCCCCCGGCGCGGTCGAGACGCAGATGCTGCGAGGGATCGTGTCGAAGGAAGATTACGGCGAAGACAAGACGCTGCCGCCCGAGGCGATTGCGCGGGTGATCGGCCAGTGC
>DASVUC010000169.1:0-14489 GCA_036387255.1 Tepidisphaeraceae bacterium
GACGAGCTCCGCGCGCCCCTTCAGCGCATGATCGACGAGGGCCACTACCTCGGCCCACACTCCGACAAGCACCCGCTCTACTGCCCGTGGGAAGACCGCAGCAAGACGCTCGTCACTGAAGCCGATTTCAAAGCGGACCTCCAGAAGAACATCGATGACCTGAAGAAACTGGGCGCGCTCACGAACCAGCCCATCTACTTCATCCCTCCCTACGAGTGGTACAACAAAGACCAATCCCGCTGGGCCCGCGAGATGAACATCCTGCTCTTCAACTTCACCCCCGGCTCCGGCTCCAACCGCGACTGGGCTCCGGAAGATCACAAGTCGTTCGTGCCGTCGCAGAAGATTATTGATGATATCTTGGCCTACGAGCAAAAAGACCCCCACGGCCTGAATGGTTTCCTCCTCCTTCTTCACCTCGGCTCCCAGCGCCAGGACAAAACGTTTCTAATGTTGGACCGGCTCCTGAAGGAGCTGGACGACCGGGGCTATTCCTTTGCGAGGGTGGATCAGCTTCTGGCGCCATGAAGCGCGAGAAGATGGGAAACCTCGTTCCCGCTTACCGCCCGACGCGTTTTCTTTCGCAAGCCGGAAGGACCTGTTAAGATCAGGCCTCAGGTCCGCGGCTCAAAAGACAGCCTACAAAGGGGTTCACGTGCGTCAGCGATCCAAGCGCAGCGTCTTGTGGCAAATCGTCAGCGCCTCCGCACTTGCTATCAAGGGGACCACTGTAGACGCAGCGCCACCGGCATCGTGGCTGACGCCCACCTCCGGCGCATGGACCGACGCGAGTCGCTGGTCCACCACTCCCTACTACCCAGGTAATCCCGATGTCGGTCCTTACGAGGTCCATATCGATGTGACGGGCGCTCCCTACACCATTGAGCTGCCTTCGGCACAAATTATCACCGTCAGCTCGCTGAGTATGACCTCTCCTGATGCCACGCTGTATCAGCCGGGGTCGACGCTGGTGATGGGAAATAACTCGACCATTGCCGGGTCGACACTTCAGGTGAATGGAACGGTGATTCAAAACGGGATGTTCACCAATTCGGGAAGCATTCAAGTCAGTGGCGGCACCCTCGACATGAGAGGCGCTGGGAGCAACAGCGGCTCGATCGCCATCGCGGCTGGACTGTGCAATCTTCCGGCAGGGCTTACCAACACAGGCACCATCGCCCTCGCAGGCGGACGCGTCAACCTCGTCGGATTCAACCCCGCTGCGATAGGTACTTTCACTCGAACGGGGGGAACCGTCACGCTGAAAGGGGCGTTGATCAACTCATCCAGCACAGCGGACATCAATAGTGCAGTCGGACCCTGGGCGATGGCCGAAGGCGCCCGCATCAGCAATGCAACCGTCGTCGCGCCCGCGCCCGCGACAGCGCTTCATGCGATGGAAGGGGGCAGCATATTCACTTCAGCCACCATCAACACGGACGTGGTTGTCGATGCCGGAGCCACCCTCGCGCTCACCGGCGCGTGCACGAACAATGGCACGATCTCCTCCACCGGCGGGACGGTGCAGCTGGGAGGAACGCCTGTCATCGGCAACATCAGCCTCACCAACGCTACGCTCGCATCCGGCAATGCAACCACCGCGCAGCTTCGACAGGTCCAGCGCACCAACTCCCAAGTCACCGGCACCGTCAACAACACGGGCGACATCATTTATGTTGATGATCCGGCCGGGCGGTGGAACCCCGGCCACGTCATCGGCGGGCGGATCACAACACATGATCCCGGCGGCGAGGATCTTGCTACATCCGAGTTCGACGCCGTCACACTGGCATCCGATTTCCGCGCGACGAGAGAGCTGGACGTCGGCAATGGCCTGACGCTGGACCATTGCGATCTTGCACTTAACTATGGCATGCTCACCTTCTTCAACAGCCAGACCCTGGCCGGCGTGGGAACCGTGACCATGAACAAACGGGGCGTCTCGTCTTCGGGCGGCACGCTAACGGTTGCACCCGGCATCACCATTCGAGATGGCGAGTTGGGATGGCAGATCGGCGGGACCGTGATCAACCAGGGAACTGTGTCGGCACGAACCCCAAATCGGCAGACGGGCATAAGCGATTCGTTCACCAATCAAGGAATCGTCGAGGCGCGCAACGGCGCCACCCTGAGCATGACCAATGCCTCGCTCACCAATTACAGCCCAACCTCGCACACCCTCACCGGCGGCACTTACGCTGTCTACACCGACTCGGTGCTCTCGTTCGTCATCTTCAACACAATCACGAACAACGCCGCGAACGTGATCCTTTCCGGTTCCACGTCGACCTTCTCCGCGATCGACGCGCTCAGCATCAATAGCGGAACGCTCACGCTCAGCGGCGGCCGCGATTTCAAGACTGCCGGCGCACTTACAAACCAGGGACAGTTGAACATCCGCGCCGGCTCAGACCTCTCCGCCAAGGGGACGTTCACCTGTTCCTCGTCCGGCTCTGCCCTCTTTTTCGAACTCTCGGGAACTGATCCGGAGAGCTATGGCCAGATCACGGCGACGTCGCAGGCAAACCTCGCGGGTGGACTGTTTGTCGACACTACCAACTACCTTGCTCAACGCGGCGACATCTTCACCCTGATCTCCGCGCCTTCCCTCAATGGGTCGTTCAGCAACGCCTCCTTTGCAACGCTCCCCTTCGGCTTGTCATTCGAGATCTCGTACACGCCCACTCAAGCTGTTCTGGCCGTTGTCCCCGAGCCCGCGTGCGTGGCCGCGATCTGCGTTCTGCCGATGCTCACGCTCCGCCGGATGAAACAACGCAAGTGAACCCCCGTCGGAAATTTCAGCGAGTTGGATGCCGGTCCACCTCTTGCGGCACCCCAGGCAGGAGGCTCTATGGCAAAGGCTGGTTCTAGCCCTCACCGTTCCCGCTCCGTCCAGCTCACCTTCGTTCCACAGCCAACGCTCTTAATACTCCCACTGCTTCTCCCCCTACTCGCCAGCCGCCGAAGGCGATCAGCAGGTGTCAAGTTCACTCTTGCCAGCCAAATGATGAAGTTTCCCCCGGCGCGCCCTGAAACCGTGCAAGATCAAACGCGCCCCCGTTAGCGAGCGCGTTCCAACTATCATTAGCGCCCCGCCCCCGTTGAACCCCGCACAAACACATAGGTTCGGTCCGGTCGATGAAAAGTAGCGCCACGAGCGGCTGACAATCGCAGAAACCCCTAGTCTTGACGGAAGCCGCCCCGCTATCCGTAGGCTCTGCTCGTGCGTTAAACGCAGATCCTCTGAAATTGAGTTGCCGCACGGTTGTACCTAATCTTCAGGCGGTTATCATGAGAAGCCTCAACGGCGTCATCTCAACATCCCAACCGAAAGCCAGAATGCGGGAAGTACGTAGGTGCAGATACATGACTGCGCTGCTGGTCTCCGCGGCCACAGCTGCCGCGTCCACAACGCTAGTTGCCGCCCCTGCCACCTGGCTCAACGCGGTCAGCGGCGATTGGACCGACGCCACTCGATGGTCGAGTAATCCCGCCATTCCGGCTGGATACACGGACGTTTATTTAAACGCCACCGGCTCACCCTACACGGTCTCCCTCCAAGGCATCTCCAGCAGCACGGTCCAATCCCTTTCTATGAATGCACCGGTCACGCTGGCGCAGAAGGGCGTTTCTCTTACGGTCTTGGGCGCAACCACCATCAATTCAGGGACCTATGTGCTCAACTCAGGCGCCAACCTTACAACGACGCTATCCAACAGCGGCACCCTTTCCGCAACTTCATCGAGGCTTTCCTTATCGGGACCCTGGACTAACAGCGGAACTATCTTGGTAAATGCGGGCACCGCCAGCCTCTCCGGTGCGTGGACCAACGACGGCACGATGCAGTTCGACAGCAGCATGATCTTCATGTCCGCCATGCCTGAACGCGTCGGTGTGTTCTCAGCCAGCCACGGCACGCTTACAACCAGCTTGCCCATCACCTCAGCCTTTCTGAAGTCACTGAATCCGAACCATTTGAAGGTCGTACTTAACAGGCCGGCGGTTCTGGACAACGCTAATACTTCACTATCCGTCGATGACGCTGCGCCGTTGCTGTTGGGCGCAACCCTGCAAGGCGGCACCCTCACTTCATCTGATCCCGGTTCCTCTACCACCTTAGGAATAGCCAACGTTCCAACATTGCCCGGCTTGATGAGTGCGGGAATCCTCAGTGGCGTCGCGCTCAATGCCAACGCGTACATTCTTGATTCCGCACTGACCATCACCAACGGACTCACGTTCGCCAACAACCATCAACTGATTCTCGATGGTTCCATTGGCGAAAGCCCTTCGCTCTTGTTCCTGAGCAACCAGACCCTTTCCGGCACCGGCGAAATTGTCGGCGTTGGACATGGCATCCGTCCCACATTCACCGCCACCACCAACTGCACAGTGACTATCTCTCCCTCGGTCACCGTACGGGCCACACGACGAGGCTTCACGATTGGTGGAAACGCCAGCGGATCATCAGTCATCGGGCCGTCAGTCATCAATGAGGGAACTCTGTCCAGCGAAGGCAGCCCGTACACGTTTCGCGTGCTCACCACCTTGACCAACATCGGCACTATCGCCGCCCGCAACGGGTCCACCTTCGACCTGCTCGGGTCACTCACGAACCTCTCCAACCACACCCTCACCGGCGGTACCTACGCCGCCTTCAACTCCGCCATTTCGTATCTCAACAACACTGTCACCACAAACCGCGCCAAGGTTATCCTTTCCGGCCCCAACTCCAGGTTCACTCCACTCGACGCCCTCGCGACCAACGACGGGGATTTTGCCATCCTTGACGGACGTGATTTCTCCGCCGCTGCCGCGCTCACTAATACCGGCACGATCAGGATCGGCACAGGCTCCGACCTTCTCGTGAATGGCTTGTTCGACTCCTCAGCCGCCACCGCCACCCTCGCCTTCGTGATCGCTTCTGCCGATCCGGAATCCTTTGGCCAGCTCCTCGCCATCGACACCGCAACCCTCGGCGGCGCCCTCTCCATCACCACCGACGATTACACGCCAACCCTTCATGACAGCTTTACCCTCATCTCCGCACCGCTCCTTGAAGGCACGTTCGCAACCACCAACCTCCCACCGCTCTCCTTCGGCCTCAGCTTCGACCTCGACTACACGCCCACCACCGTCCAACTGACGGTGGTGCCGGAACCCGCGTTCATGACGCTCCCGCTGCTCATTGCTCTTGTCACCCGCCGCAGAAAACGCTGAGCAGCCTGTCTCACTGATGATGCATTTGAACCATCGTGAGAAGTCACGGTAGCTGTTCATTGCTTTCCACGTTGGTGCTGCAAATCCCGCCCACTACTCCCCCCGCCGCTCTCTCTTTACACTTTCTCCGGACGCAATTGATCAAGGAGCCCCATGCCCTTTCCGCGCCGCAGCTTTCTCAAGTCCCTCGCCGCACTCTTCACCACATCCCAGCTCAACTCGGGCTGCACGCCTGCCACGCCTCGGAAAGAAGGCGGCGTTGCCGCCCAGAACCCGCAGTCTCACGCTGCCCCAAAGAGCGAAAGCTCAACCTACGACCTGATCGTCGTCGGCGGCGGTCTCTCCGGCCTCGCCTGCGCCATCTCCGCCGCGCGCAACGGCGTCCAGGTCGCCCTCGTCCATGAACGCTCGATGCTCGGCGGCAACTCCGCTTCTGAAGTCCGGCTCTACCCCGAAGGCAATGACGCCTACCAACCCTGGATCCGCGAGTCCGGCATCCACGAAGAGTTCCACCTCGAAGACCGCGTCCGCAACCACAATCGTTACCGCGAAGGTTTAACCAACTGCCACTGGGATCTGATCCTCTACGAGTGGGCCCAGCAACAGAAAAACCTCTCCCTCTTCCTCGACACCCACATGCACACGGTCACGATGGGCGCGCGCGATCGGATCGCTTCGATCCACGCGATTCAGCTTGGCACCGAGAGAACCTACACCCTCTCCGCCCCCCTCTTTGTCGACGCCACCGGCGACGGCGTCCTCGGCTACCGCGCCGGCGCGGACTTCCGCTGGGGACGCGAAGCGAGGCATGAATACAACGAGCCGCTCGCACCCGATCAAGCTGACGAAAAAGTAATGGGCAACACGCTCTTCTATCGCGCCGTCGACACCGGGAAGCCCGTCCCGTTCGTGCGCCCCTCCTGGGCGTACGAGTACAAGGAAGAATCTGACCTCTACGCCCGCAGCCACAAAGACATCGAAGCCGGCCAGTGGTGGATCGAAGTGGGAGCGCCGTATCACCCCATTAAAGACAATGGCCAGATCCGCCACGAATGTCTGAAGACGGTTCTTGGCGTCTGGGACCACATCAAGAACAAAGGCAACCACGGCGCGGAGAATTACGCCTTGGAGTTCGTCGGCTTCTGGCCCTACAAGCGCGAAGCGCGGCGGATCATCGGCGACTTCGTCCTCACCCAGGACCACGTTCAGAATCCGCAGCTCCACGACGATGACGTCGCGTACGGCGCCTGGGGCATCGACATCCACTGCCAGGGCGGCATCCTCAATCAGAAAGAGCGCCCCTTCATCGCCCCCCACGGCGCCAACTTCCAGGAACGCGGCACGCTCCCCTACGGCATCCCCCTGCGTGCGCTTTACTCCCGCAACATCGCCAACCTCTTCACCGTCGGCCGGAACATGAGCTGCTCGTACGTCGCTTTCGCCTCCAGCCGGGTGCTTTCCACCGGCTGCATTGCGGGCCAGGCCGCCGGCGTCGCTGCCGCGCTCTGTAAGAAATACAACACGTCCCCTCGCAGGATCGCGAAAGATCACGCCAGGGAATGCCAGCAGTTCCTCCTCCGCCAGGACTGCCACATCATCGGCGTTGAGAACGAAGACCCTGACGATCTCGGCCGCACCGCCAAAGTCACCGCTACGAGTGACGCTCCGCTTGAGGTTCCCGAGCCCAAGACGCCGCGTGAACTGGTCTGCCCGCGCGCGCAACTCTTTCCCGTCTCCCACGATCGCATCGACTCCGTCTCCCTCTATCTCGAGTCCCGCCGCTCCACGCCGATTCAACTCACGCTAGGCCTGCGCCCCGCCGCCCACGTCTGGGACTTCCGCGCGGGCAACGATCTCGCCACCGCCAAAGCCACCCTCGCGCCGCGCCAGAAGGGATTCGTCACGTTCACGTTCAACCAGAAGGTTGATCCGCGCAAGCTCTACTTCGTCCATCTCCCCGCCGCCCCCAAGATCTTCTGGCACGCCATTGCTGTCCCAACCGGCGTCTCCCACGCCACCCCACCTGGTTGCAGTGCCGCACAAAAACTTGGCGACAACGCCACGCGCTGGGAGCAGCTCGGCACCGGCCACTGCCTCGCCATTAAGATCGATCCGCAACCGCGCCCCTACGCAGCCGACAACGTCACCCGCGGCACGCATCGCCCCGACCGCTGGACAAACCTCTGGATCTCCCAGCCCACTCTCCCCCAGCACCTCCAGCTCACGTGGCCGAAAAATGTCACCTTCAACACGGTGCTTCTCACCTTCGACACCAACCCCGGCCGCCGCGAAAACGCCGCGCTCTTCCGCTACCCCGACTGCGTCAAAGATTACCGCCTTGAAGCACGGATCGCGGGCGCGTGGAAGTCGATCGCTGAAGTTAAGGATAACTACATGCGCCGTCGTGAGCACACCATCGACGCGGTTCAAGCCGATGCGCTACGCATGACCGTTCTCGCGACCAACGGCGCTCCCACTGCGCGTGTTTACGAGGTTCGCGTATACAAACAAAGCGGCGTTTCATCGTGAACCTGCGACCTTTAATCGGCCTGCTCCACCAGCAGTCCCCATCACCACATTAGCTCCACACATTCTGGGACCTTCCAGGCATTAAGCTCCGCCTGCTTTCACCCGAGCTTCTCATGAGTGACAGCAAAGGCATTAATGGCAAGCGCATGGGTCAAGCGGGTATCACTCGGTGGAGCCAGTTTGGTCGTCTGTTTCGGTCTCTTTAAAACCGCCACCTATTTGATCGGCGGGCCCGCCGTCGCATCCGCGAAGTGGACCGCGCACGCCAAAGCTAAACCGAATGCCGCGCCTCCGCGCAAACCGGCAACCGCGCCTGCCGGGAAGCTGGTCAACGCTGAACCCACCAAACCCGCGCCCGCCCTGATGAAGGCTGCGGGTTCAAGCTCGAAGTTGCTTCCGGCGAAAGCTGCTGTCACGACTGCGACCAAACCCGCAGCGCTGTCGCCGGATCAACTGCTCAAGTCAGCATCTCCTGCTGTGGCTCTGGTTCAAGTGCGCGACAACTCCCTTCGTCCCCGCGGGCAGGCCGCAGGCTTCTTTGTTTCCAGTGACGGCCTGTTCGTCACGAACTTACACGCCATCGCCAACAGTTCCTTTGCCAGTGTCCAAACCTCCGATGGTCGCGCCCTGTTCGTCGAAGGCGTCGCCGCATCGGATGAAGCGGCCGATCTCGCGCTGCTGAAAGTCCGCACGACGAGTGCCAGCTTTCTCAAGCTAGCGACCGGCGTCACCAACTCCGGCGCCAAGCTCTCCGCCGTCACGCTCGCGCCCGGCACGTCCGCGAGAATTGTCCAGGGTCAACTCGGGAACATGGACGTCGAACGCGGCCTGCATCCCTTCCGCGCCTCCGCCGTCGCCACCACCAATCTTTCCGGCGCGCCCCTGCTGAACAGCGAGGGCGCCGTCGCCGGTATGACCAGCGTCACCGTTGCCGGCGAGCAAACCCGCTCCTTTGCCATCAGCGCCGAGCGCATTGGTTCGCTGATCAACCAGAAGCAGCCGATTGTCCCGATTGCCTCCGCCGCTGGCGACACACTCTCCTCTGCCGATGCAATGGCCTTCGCGCAAGCCTTCATGGCGCTCGACCGCGGTGACCTTAAAGGCGCATCGGCGATCCTGACCCGTCTCCGCCCGCGTCAAAGCCGCAACCCCCTCTACTGGTTCCTCGACGGCTCGCTCCACGCGATGCTGAGCAACTTCGACGTCGCCGCCGACTCCTACCGCCAGGCCCTCAAGCTCAAGCCCGACATGACGATGGCGCACGAGAGCTTGGCCAACGTCCTCTCCAGCCAAGGAGAGCTTCGGGAAGCCATCAAGGAATATCGTGCCGTCGCCAAGTGCGATCCCACCAATTGGCTCGCCTATCAGAGCGCGGGCGTGGCATCGTCCATGCTGGGTGAGAACGAGAAAGCCGTCGCCTACTTCGATTACGCGATCGCCCTCGAGCCCCGCCGCGCTCACCTCCATCGCTATCGCGGCCAAGCCCTGGCAGATCTCGGCCGCAACATCGACGCCTTCGCAGCGTTCAAGAACGCCCTCAAGCTCGATCCGAACGATTCCACAACTTACGCCTCCATCGGCGCACTGCACCTGAAGCTGGGACACCCAGCCGAAGCGATGACCGCGCTGAAGAAATCCCTCTCCCTCGACCGGACCAACCCCACCGCCTATCTGCTCTATGGCGACAGCGCCTTTTCAGTGAAGGACATGCCCACCGCCCGCGCAGCCTGGCAGAATGCGATTCGGTTCGACGTCCCCTCCGGCCCCATCGCCAAAAAAGCATCCGAAAAGCTGAAGTACCTCGGCGACGTTGCCGCTCGATGATCACTGCGGCTTGGTCGTCGCTTCTGCCTCCTGCGGCATCTTTGCAAGCTCCGCGAAGTACTGCCGGAGGTAATCCGAGCGCGGCCGATTCACAACCGTCGCCGGCGCGACAAAGCTTGAAAAGTGCGTGAACTCGGCGCGAGCCGCATTGGCCAGAAGCTCGCGCGTGACGTGCCCGTGCTTCTTCGCCACCTCGTAAGCCACCCGCTGAACACCGCCGCTTTCCGGGAACTGCTTCAGCGCCGCCTGGAGGTCTGGATCATTTTCTGCCAACTCCCCTCTGCTCTTGATCATCAGAAACATGGCGGCGAACCGACCATTCCCTGTGGCATCCCATGCAGTGCGTTCATGCTTAAGCAGCGCATCGGCTTCGCGCGGCACCGCGTATGCAGCGAAGTTCCACAGTTCAGGAATCTTGGAACTTCTCGCGGCCGCATCAAGCTTCGTAGCCAGCGGGCCTCGCAAAACCTTCTCGTCCACCACATCTGCGTCCATTGCGAGCGTCAGAATCGTAGAAAGCAGGCCGCCATGTGAAGGAACCGTCTGCTCGTCGTCCAGCAGAAGACGATGTCGCTTCAAAACTGCGCGAACGGATTTTGCCTTTCCGCGATCAGCCAGGGCGCATTCCACCGCGCATCGCATAGAGCGCATTCGAAGATCATCCGCCGGCAATTTCAAAGCGCCCTCGATTGCAGCCGCGTCGTGCTTGAGAAACTTGATGTAAGGGCCAATGTTCCACCAGTCCCGCGGAAACGTGCAATCGAGGCAGATCAGATCCTGTGCCGCATCGACGTCCTGTTTCTCCATGACGCGCGCCAGAAGTTCCTCACGCCGCCGGTACGGCGCCGGCTCGCGGTGAACCGCGCAAATCATTGACTCCATCTCCTCAATCGACCCTGATCTTGCCTGCTCGGATTTCTTCCAAACTGCTACCGCTTCATTCACCTGATTCAGCCGGAGCAGGCAGTCCGCCTTCAGCGCATACGGCACCGCAAAATCCGGCCGCGCCCGCGAGACAACGTCGTACGCCGCCACCGCGCCCGCATATTCACCCGCGCGGTGCTGCTCCAACCCCCACTCCCACGCCACCTTAGCGTTCTCCTTCTCCCGCAGCGCCGCCGCCTGGTGCAGACGGTACGAGAGCGACCGATCCATCTCAAAAACCAGGTTGCCCAGGATGAACGACTGCGCCGGGGTTCGCGTCTTCTCAGGAAAGGCATCCAGCAGCTTCTGGTTGGCCTGCTGAAAATGACCCGCGGTCATCTCCTTCTCGCTCTCCTCGAGGACACCCATAATCTGCTCTGACGCCTTCTGCACCTGCGCATCGAAATTCTCCGCGCGTGTGACCACTGGCAGAATGAGGAGGAGCACCGCAGGATGGATGAGGGACACGCGCATGACGAAAATTATCGCCGCGCGGCATGCTCAAAACAAAAGAAATCAGCGAACCGTCTGCGCCTGAAGTGCTTTGCGAACTTCGCTTAAGAACTGCTGCACCTTAAAAGGCTTGAACAGAACCGCCTGCAACCCCTCCTGGCTCGCCCGCACGATGCAGTGATTCGGGTCGTAGCCGAAGCCGGTCATGAGGATGACGGGGAGGGTCTGGCTGTGCTTGCGCGCCGCGGCAAAAACATCATACCCCGTCTTGTCCGGCATCTTGATGTCGCTGATCACCAGATCAAAGGTGTGATGCTCCAGCTCCTGGATCGCTTCAGCCCCCGTCGTCGAAACGGTCACCACGCAGTGGTATTTGCGCAGCACATCGCTGATCGTCGTGCGGATGTTCGGGTCGTCATCGGCGACCAGCACCTCAGATCCGCTGAGCACTGGATCTTCTTCTTCCTTGATCTCATTGGCGCCAATCACCGTGTTCGGCCCCTCCGCCGCCTGCTTGAGCGAGCGGCGAATGGTGGCGACGTTGTCCAGAATCGCCTGGAGCTTGTGGCGAAGGTCGTCGTGGCCGATGTAATCATCCATCATCGCCGTGGCGTCAGAGGTGATGTCGTTCAGCGGCCCCGCCACTTCCGCATTGACGTCGTCGGCGACCTTGTGCGCCGTCCCCGCACGTTCCACCACCATCAGGTCCAGGATGTTGAGTGCGATGGCGACGTAGCGGCCAAAAATCTCCGCAAACTGCCGATCATCTTCGTTGAACGCGGCGCGCTGGCGCGATTCGATGTTGAAGACGCCGATCACCTTGTCATGCAAACGAAGCGGCACGGTGAGAGAGCTCTTGGCCTGATCCAGTCCCACGACATAGCGCGGATCGCGCTCCACATCCGGGCAGATGTAACTCCGCCCCGTCGCCGCGACGAAGCCGGAAATGCCGTTACCTTCCGGCTGCGCAAACAGCTCCACGTTCAGCGCTTCCGCCGGAAGCCCCGCGCTGATCACCATCTCAAGCTTGTTGCTCTTTCGATCCAGCAGACGAATGGCGAAGTGATCGAAGTGCATCAGCTCGCGCGTGAAGCTGATGATCTTGTCCTCCAGCAGCTTGAGGCGCTGGCCGACGTTCATCTTGCTCATGGCATCCGCTTCCAGACGCACAAGCTCGCGCCCCGCCTTGTCAATCGCATCAATCTTCTGCTGGAGCCGACGCGTTCCCGTCGCATCCCAAACCACCGCCACAACCTGCACTACGTGCCCGGCAGGATTGATCACCGGGGACGCGATCATCTCCAGGAACTGCTGATCTTCGATGTTCAGGGCGTAGCGCTTGGCTCGGGAGAAGACCGGAGGGTTTTCGGTGGGCTGGGGGGAGACCTGCGTGCTGAAGAGTTGGAAGGCTTCCTGGCACGTTCGCCGAATCTTCTCGTGAACGCGTGCAGGCCAAGCCTGCATCTTCTTGTTCATCCAGTTACAGCGTCCTTCACCGTCGACAATGCAGACGCCTTCGCCGATCGTGTTGAGGATCAGGCTGGCCTGCTGCGAGACAAGAGCGCGCTCGAGGGGAAGAAAGTCGGCGGAATCGGAGAAGACCGCGGCGAAGTGGTCGGAGCGAAGAGCGTTGACTGCCTCATCGATGGTTGAAGCTTCAACGATCTCGCAGGTGGCTCTCAGCGACTCGACCGCCGGCCCGTGGGCGCCGCCGGGTTGGCCTGAGAGAACCAGAACTTTGGTCCGTCCGTCGTGCAAAGCGTGTTAGCCCGTCGGAAGCGAGAGCAGGCAATATAGTTTGTGAAAAGCTTCCCGGTCAAACCTTTATCATCATCGGCGGTTTTAAGTCTCCGATGCGACTGTCAATAATACGGCCTCTTGTTAAACCGGTTCAACGCGACGCAGCGGGATTCCCAGCCAAAATCTCCCTAACGCCTTGCGCAGTCAGGGCTTGCATCGCAGAAGCAACAGCATCAGGTTCATTACCGACCCCCGCTATCGCCGCCGCTCGAAGCACCGGCGGATTTCCGTCCCGCCCCCCCACCGCCACCCGCAGCGTGATTTGATGGTTTGAAAGCTCCGCGAGTGCCGCGATCGGCGAGTGGCAATCACCTTTCAGCGCCTGCACAATCGCCCGCTCAGCGACCACACACTTCTGGCTCTCCGGATCATTCACGGATGCAAGCAGGTCGATGATTCGCTGGTTGTCGCGCCGGCACTGGAGCGCCAGCGCGCCTTGGCCGGGCGCAGGGAGCATCTCATCGGTCGAGAGCATCACCATCTCGGCTTCATCAAAAAGTCCGGTTCTGCGCAAACCCGCCGCGGCAAGAATCACGGCATCGAATTGCCCCTCGCGAAGCTTCCGAAGGCGCGTATCGATGTTCCCGCGAATCAGTTCAATCTTCAGATCCGGCCGCGTCGCCAGCAGCTGTGACCGCCGCCGAAGCGATCCGGTGCCCACCTTCGCGCCTTCGGGGAGCTCATTGATCGTCTTGGCCTTCAGCGAGACCATCACGTCCCGCGGATCCTCCCGTTCCGGCACCGATGGAAAAAACAAATCGGTTTGATCCACGAGCGGCATCGTCACCGGTACGTCCTTGAAGCTGTGCACCGCGAAATCGATGGAGCCATCCAGCAGCGCGCGCTCGAGTTCCTGCGTAAACAAGCCTTTCCCCCCAAACTCGTGCAGCGGCTTGTGGGTGATCAGGTCCCCCTGGGTTTTGAAGATGACCAGCTCGACCGCGACGTCAGGATTGAGCTTCTCAATGGCTGAGGCGATGAGCTGGGATTGCGTCTTGGCGAGGAGCGAGCCTCGCGTGCCAAGGCGAATGGTGTTGGCCGGGGCGGTCATGGTGCGACAGATGTTGTATCCGAGATGACCGCCCGGCGGGAGGGGCCGGCGAGCCGCGCTGCATCCACCGCTTATTCTGACAGGCGTTTGCGGCCGGCTTGAAGCTTCTTCGTCTGTGATCTGACGAACGCATTGACGCGCTTGCGTAGCTGGGTACCACTGGAGTCGCGGCCGAGGTGGTAATCAATTGTGCGGTACCCGACGATCTGAATCTCGGTCCAGTTCCAAGCTGCGCCGATACCCGCCCCGACCAACGGAACCGTCTTGGTCGCTATGGCTTTTTCGGTCAGGCGCAGGCCCAGAATTTTCGCGGCCCGTTCCGTCATCTCTTTGGTGGCTTGCCTGGTCGCGATCCTGCGAACGAGATTCTTCGCCGCCTCCTCGCTGGCGCGCACGCCGAGCTTGCGAAGCACTTGCGAGACAGCGCCGGGGAAAACGTTGCGGATGATGTCGCGACGGAACGTTTCCGCGTCGTCCAGCGAATCCGGATCCAGCAGCGCCGCGATGTCTCCCGCAAGCTTCCCTTCCAGCCGAAGCATCGCGGCAGCGTCAGCCGCCGCCGCCGGTAGAAAGGTGATCGGTGACGCGGCAATACCCGTAGCGGCGCCAACTGACGCCGCCCATTTGCGGGCATGCTTCACAGCCCGCTGGGCAATTTGCTCAGGCGTGGCATTGGGATCTTCCAGCC
>DASVUC010000170.1:0-10164 GCA_036387255.1 Tepidisphaeraceae bacterium
CAATACCCAGCTTTACAGCCCGAAGGACAAGGTCCCCCTCGCCGATCTCCCCAAGCGCTGGGAGCCGCTCGCCTTCCTCTTCCCGACGAAAGAAGCGCCCCGCTTTGGCAACGACCGCGAGAAGGTCACGCGGCAGGCCGCTGACAAGCTGGCCACCTGCTTCCGCAAGCTCATCGCCCGTAAGGTTGATCGCGATCTCGCCCAGCGTTTCGTGCTCCAGTCGATGATCGCGATGTTCGCGGAGGATATCGGCCTCCTGCCTAAGTCGTTCTTCACGCAACTCGTCGAGGAATGCAAACAGCCGTCCGATAGCTTCGACAAGCTCGGCGGACTTTTCGAGGCGATGAACGCGAACCCGCCGGTCGCCGGCGGGCGCTACAAGGGCGTCCGATACTTCAACGGCGGCATCTTCGAGCACCCGGCCCGCGTCGAACTTTACGAGGACGAGCTGAACCAGATCCGCGGCAGTGAAGGTGTGCTGTTTGGCGCCGCGCAAAGCGACTGGTCCAAGGTCGAGCCAGAGATCTTCGGCGCAATTTTCCAGGAGTCGATGGAGGCCAACGAGCGTCACGCTTTCGGCGCCCACTTCACCAGTGCCGAAGACATCATGAAGATCGTCAAGCCGACGATCTCCGACCCATGGGGCGAAGCGATCAGTGCCGCTAAGTCCGCGAAACGGCTGAACGAGCTGCTCGAACGCCTCGCCACCCTCCGCGTGCTCGACCCCGCCTGCGGCAGCGGCAACTTCCTTTACCTCGCCTACCGCGAGATGAAGCGCTTGGAGACCCGCATCCGCGAGCGGATGCTGGCCGAGTTCCCCGACTTCCCGCCGACCTTCGCCCACGTGAATGCCCGGCAGTTCTTTGGCATGGACATCAACCCGTTTGCTGTCGAGCTGGCGAAGATCACGCTGATGCTCGGGCGCAAGTTAGCAATCAACGAACTCCACCTGATCGACGAGCCCGACCTACCGCTGGACAACCTTGACGCCAATTTCCGCGTCGGCGACGCCCTCATCACCATCGATGAGATGATGGGGAAGCCTGTGCAATTGAAAACGCCATGGCCGAAGGCCGATGTGATCATTGGAAATCCACCGTTCCTTGGGGCGAAGCGACTCAAGCCCGAGCGAGGCCCCGACTACGTGAACGCCCTGCGTCGGTTGTACACAGACGTCCCGGGCATGGCGGACTACTGCGTGTACTGGATACGTCGCGCCCAAGACCAGCTGCCCGAATGCACGCAGGCTGATCCGTTCGCCGGGCGTGCAGGGCTCGTCGGGACGCAGAACATCAGAAACAATCAATCGCGCGTTGGCGGGCTCGATCATGTGGTTAAGACGGGCACGATCATCGAAGCGGTAGACAACCAGCCATGGAGCGGTGAGGCAAATGTCCATGTGTCCATTGTGAATTGGATGAAGACACAAGACGTCGCGCTGATTCCACCACAACGCAAACTCTGGTTCAGAGTCTCTTCAAAAGGCGGTAACCCTCGCAAGAAGGGCATCAATGCCGCGAAGCGGTACCAGCTCGATGTACGGCGCGCGGCCGCGATTGGTCCGTCGTTGTCGGACAAGACCGACGTCACGATGGCGAAAGTGCTGCAATGCAATCAGGAGCCACAGCGTTCATTCAATGGTCAGATGCTAGGCCACGAAGGATTCCTACTCACCGCCGACCAGCGTGCTGCAATCATCAAGCGTGACCCTCGCTCCGCAGAGGTAATGTTTCCGTACCTGAATGGTCGGGAGTTTTTGTCGGGCGACGGTCGGCCGGACAGGTTCGTCTTGGATTTCGAGCAGCGAAATCAAGTCGATGCGAGCGCCTACGTTGGCGCGTTCGAATGGGTGAAGCTGAATGTCCTGCCGGATCGGGAGCGAAAGGTTAACGAGGGAATCGACGCGGAAGGCAACATGCGTTCCCACCATAAAGGGTTTCTCGCGCGGTGGTGGCAACTCTCCTTTGGTCGGCCAGAGCTCCTGTCTTGGATTCGGAAGCTCCCGCGCTACATTGTGTGCTCGCTCGTCACGAAGCGCGCTGTCTTTGAATTTGTAGATGCGTCCATTCGACCCAGTAACCTGCTCCAAGTCTTCACGTACGCCGACGATTACACGTTCGGGGTCCTGCAGTCACAAGCGCACTGGTCATGGTTTGTGCAGCAATCATCGAAACTCAAGAGCGACTATCGCTTCGGTGAAAACATCTGGCACACCTTCCCTTGGCCGCAGTCCCCGAGCGCGAAGCAGGTGGAGTTGGTCGCATCGGCGGCCGTAGAGGTGCGGCGGGTGCGGACGGAGGCGTTGCAGGTGACGACCGGCGGCCTGCGGGCGGTCTACCGGACGCTGGAACTCCCTGGCCGCCACCCGCTGAAGGATGCCCACGCCGCATTAGATGCCGCCGTCCTCACCGCCTACGGTTTCGACAAAAATAAAGACCTCCTCGCCCAACTCCTTAGTCTGAACCTGGAGGTAGCTGCGAACGAAAAACAAGGCAAGATCCCCACACCTCCGGGCGTCCCGCCAAAATTCGGGGACGCTTCGAAGCTGATCACTGAGGATTGCATCACCCCATAAAGCGTTTGCATTATTAGATGGCTGTCGCTTTATAGGGAGCTGTAGATTGTAGAAGAAGCTCGAGAGCGGTAACTTGTTCTGTCAGCACGTCGACAGAATCAGAACACGGGAGAAGTTCTTTGCGAAGGCAAATTGGCTTCAGCGTCTACAAAGTTGAGCTGCGTGATCGGCGCGATCCGACGCCTTGGCACTTTGCACGTGGAACGGGGCAAGATGGGTACACAGTCATTGCCAATGCGATTACTCAAAATGCTGGCCGCCTACGTCGGCTAGGCTTTCCAGACCCACAGACCGGGATGCATCGAGATCCTCGGGCGGTAAAGGTGGTGCAACCCGTGACGTCCGCGCCGCATCGCATCGTTAAGGGAATAATGTTGCAAGGCGAGTCAGGAATCGTACGTGCTGTGCATGACTTCGACGACGCGGACGCGGACCCAACATATACCATCTCAGTACAGGAAGGTGCACTGACGCCACTGTATTTTCGGTTTCATTTAGAGGACGGGAGGCCCTTCGGTATTGCGATCCTACAAACTCTGGGGAAAGAGGGGATGAAGGGCACGATGGAAGCGTTTCTTAAGGCGCACGTCGTCGCTGCTGACGGTCAACGACCAACCGTTCGATTAGTACAATTGCTCGACGCGAGGGTGCTTGAGCAGTTCGCTGCATCTGGCAAGTTGCAGGACATCATTCTGCTTAATCGCGGTAGCAGCACGGCCAGCCGGGACGCGATGCGTGCTAACACGGTTGGTCAAGATAGCTTGGGTGACGACGGCGATAAACTTGAACTGCGGTTACGTAAGAAAGACGGATGGCCCAGACGAGCTATTCGGTCGCTAGTACGCGCGGCGATCCAGCATGACAACCCGCGTGGGCTTGTTCATTCTCCGATAGGGGCCATAGACGACTTGATGGTCGAGATCGAACTGGACGGCCGCCGACAGCGTTTTAGCATGCTTAATCCGGATGACAGTCCCATTCGCTACGACAAGACGGGGCAGTTACAGCCCGGCCCCACCGGCCTACCATCTTTTGCCGCACTCGACGCGGCCGCGTCCGAGGTGTGGGACGATGTTCAAGATCTCTTGTAACGGATTCTGAAATGGCCTTATATCCGACAGGTTTGCGGGCTATGTGTTGGGGGTACTTTTCTACGTTCCGAACTGATGGCAAACGCCTGCTCAGCATCCGACGAATCTTCTTCTTAGGAATCATCCCGATTGCCGCCGGTGTGGGCTTCATGCTACGTGTTGGCGTGCCTTCCTATTCGTCACTTCAGGTCTTCGTACCAGTTCTCGCCGTGCTTGCCGCTGTGCTTGTGGGTCTGCTTCCGCTCATCCATAGTGTGTTAGGACAAGTGAAATGCGACCGGAAATATGAGCCCGGCGAGCATCTCTTAGCAGAGACGGAGCTGAATCGAATTCGGGTAATCCAGGATTTGCATGCCGGGGTTTCTTGGGCCGTTGTCCTCCTCGTGGTGGCCCTGGGTTTTGCAGCCATGCTTGTCTTTCTCCCAGGGTATATGCCGCAGGGAAGTCAGTCGCCAGTGAGCCCCGTGTGGAGTCATAGAGTCCAGCTAACTTGCTCGATAGTGCTGTACAGCGTTGCATGCTCCACCAGCTTCTCCTTTTTCGACATCGCCAGCGGCGTCTTTGAGGCTGTGGAAAACCAGGCAGAGAACATCAAACGTCGGATTGAATCCAACGCGCGTTCGTAGACTGCGGTAATAGTGCAGCAAAGAAAAAGACGCCCGCGGGTTGTCACGGGCGTCCACATTGCCAGATGGTGCAGTCGAACTGCCGCTAAGCGGCGGCCCGAATCAACTTCGCTCCTGAGCGAACGAGAACCGCACCTTCAGGCGGGTACGGATCATATTCCGCAGAATCAACGCGCACCTGACCCACCGGGTTCCAGAGCATCGGCTCATCCGCCTGCGCGTTGTTCCAGACGTAGACGTCTCGACCGGTGAACAGATGCCGATCAGCGCCCGCCTGATCGTTCGGATGCAGCACGCCCAAGGAGCGCACTTCACCCGAGTGAACGCGGAGCACCTGTCCGGGGCCGAGCGATCCGCCCAGCGGGCACACGAGGTGCCAGTCGAACTGGAAACCGTTGCTGCGGTAGGCCCGGTGGTACAGATGAATCCCGTCCAGGCTGAGCGAGATATATCCGTTGTTGCGGATATCGACCCACTCTGCACCCAGTTGTGCGGCAGTCGCGCCGCCAAATCGAGTGCGATCCTTCCCGGACGGATTGGGTTTGATTTTGGAAACAATGAGGTTTTGCATAAAAATGCCTCTTCTAGCGCGCAGACCGTCTCCGCTTGCGCTTGCGACAGCCCGCGCTGAATAACTTGTTCAAAACTGAAACAACTTGTTGTGGGGGTGTGACTGTTTCTTATGATCCGCTCGCCCGGGTGGGAAACCATCTGGCGTGCAGACCGCCCTTGAGATTCGTTACCAGCGGAACCCTCAAGGGCAGTCTCGTTTTTAGCCGTGGCGGCGTCTCGCGCCACCTCCTTCCGCTTGTTTGAGCCTGACCCCTTAGAATAGCAAAGCCGCTGCGCCCATACCAGCTTTAGAGTTTTTCGCGCCAGTTCCCCCACAGCTAGTGCACAGGGTTCTCCACTACTAAAACGGGTTCTTCAGCCTAAGGGCATGGATGCGGTCGCACACCCAGTTCTGGCCAATCCACGCGTCACCCCTCTCTGCGTTCCCCTCCGCGTCCTCTGCGTCTTGGCGTTCATCCCCATTCGTGCCCATTCGTGTTCATTCGTGGGCAAAGAACAAGCTTTCAGTTCTCAGCCGTCAGCCATCAGCCAGCGCATCTCCATCCGCGTTCATCTGTGCCCATCTGTGGTTCCAATATCTTCTCTGTTCCCTCTGTGATCTCTGTGGCGGGACCCAAATTGGTGTCAGCTATCAGCCAGCGCATCACAATCCGCGTTCATCTGCGTTCATCCGCGGTTGCCGTCAAAATTTCTTTTCCCGTTACCCCCGCACAATCCAGCACTTGCGCCCGCAGTGTCCTGCGTTATCCGATTTGAGCGATCGCTCGCCTAAAGTCGCCGCTTTTCGGCGACGATCAACACATTTGTCGCGGCTGAAGCACAACAATGTGCCAAGCTTCAGCGGGCGGCGTGAACGATTCCACACACTCGCCGATCGGAGTTTTTTATGGCCAAGTCCTGGCTACCCACGAAGGAGAGCGAGCTGCTGCCCTTCGCGACGAATTTTTCCACCCGCATCTCGGCGACGCCGCTGGTGTACAACTGCACGTCTGGCGATGCGACGACGCTCGCGGGCTTGCTCACGACGTATTCCAATCTGGTCACGCTCTGCAACAACCCCGGCACGCGCACGAGCGTCAATCTTGCCGGGCGCGATGTGGCCAAGGCGGCGCTGGTCGCCGAGCTGCGCCTCCTCTACAAGAAGGTCCGCGCCGGCAACCTCTCGGCCGACAAGCTCGAGGAGCTGGGCCTGGAGCCGCGGGATGTGAAGCCCTCGCCGGTGCCCGCGCCGAGCACCAAGCCCCTGCCGCAGATCATCGCCGTGAGCGGCCGCACCCTGAGCGTGCGGGTCAGCGACGCGAGCACGCCGACCAAGCGGGCGCGCCCCGCCAACGCCGCGGGTTTGGAGATCTTCTCTTACGTCGCGCCCAGCGCCACCGTCGAGAACCCGCCCAGCGACATCAGCGCCTGGAAGTTCGAGGGCCTGTCAACGCGGACGAGTTTTGACGTGGCGTTCGCCAATAACCTGGCGATCGGGACGCGGGTGTGGATCTGCTGCCGGTGGTACTCCCCGCGCGGCGAGGTCGGCCCCGTCTCGGAAACCGCCAGCGCCTACGTCACCGGCGGCGTGGCGCAGGCGGCGTGAGAAGAGAATGATGAATGCGGAATGATGAATGCTGAGCAGAAGACCGCGGACCCCACAACCCGCAGGGCTGCTCAGCATTCATCTTCCGCACCCCCCCTTCTTGCTCTTCCTCGTTCATCATTCAGCATTCATCATTCTCTTCCTATGCTCCTCTTCCCCGTCAAGTTCACCAAGCGCCGGCCGCGGATGGCCGTCCCCGCCGCGCCCGCGCCGGTTCCGGTTGATGCGCAGGTCGTGGGCGTGGTCGCCACATTCGGGACCGATTAGGCCGTCTTCCAGTTCGATCAGCCGCTGGTGCTGGATGCGGGGGTGAGCTTTGACATGTTCTACCTCAGCGAGAACACCGGCTTCTCGACGCTGACCGGGACGGCGGGCGAGCTGCTCGATGGGCAGCACCTGAAGATCACCTTCGACGGCAACGTCGTCGACACCGGCGAAGGGTGGACGGGGACAATTAATCCGCAGCCGGAGAAAATCCGAACCGCCAGCGGCGGCGCGGTTCTGGATGGGGCGGGGCCGGTGACGTTCTAGGGGAAAGAAGCTGTCAGCTATCAGCTGTCAGCTATCAGCCGTCAGCCAATCGTTTTTCGTTACTCATTAATCTTTACTCGCCCCCCCGCTCCCATCCGCGTTCATCTGCGGTTCTCCCCTCCCCCTCTTGCCTGCTTGTGACTCGCTCCTCAAAGACCGCAAAGGGAATTCAGTTCAGAACTCGTTCCTTCGTGCGGCCTTCGCGCCTTCGTGCCTTCGTGGCTCCCCTGAACGTGCGCAGGATTACCCCAGCATCCCCTTCACCGTCTCCCGCTCGCCCACCAGTTCTTCGTTGGTCTTGGCAATTTTTTGTTTGGCGAAGTCGTCCATCGGCAGGCCCTTGATGACTTCGTAAGCGCCGGGGGTGGTGGTCTTTACCGGCATTCCGGCCCAGACGTTGGGGTCGAAGCCGTATTCGCCGTTGGATTTGACGGCGATGGAGTGGAGCTTGCCGGGGGTCATGAGGTCGTGGACGTGATCGACGAGGGCGTTTGCGGCGCTGGCGGCGCTTGATGCTCCGCGGGCGGCGATGACGGCGGCGCCGCGCTTGCCGACGACGTCTTGAAACTCGCCCCGGAGCCATTCGTGGTGACCGATGACGCTGGTCAGCGGCTTGTTGTTGATCTTGGCGAGGTGGAAGGCGGGGAACATCGTCGGCGAATGGTTACCCAGGATGTAGAGGTCTGTGACGGCGGAGACGGGGACGTTGGCCTTCTTGGCAATTTGCGTGACGGCGCGATTCTGGTCGAGGCGGACCATGGCGGTGAAGCGGTCGGGCGGGAGACGCCGTGCGACGGAGGCGGCAATCATGCAGTTGGTGTTGGCGGGGTTGCCGACAACGGCGACGCGACAATCATCCGCGGCGACGCGATCGATGATTTGGCCCTGCTCAATAAAGATCTTGCCGTTGTCCTTGAGCAGATCCGCTCGTTCCATCCCGGGGCCGCGGGGCTTGGCTCCGACCATCAGGCACCAGTTGGCGTCCTTGAAACCAACGTTGGGGTCGGAGGTGAGCGTCATGCCGGAGAGGAGCGGGAAGGCGCAGTCGTCGAGCTCCATGGCCACGCCTTCCAGGGCCTTCATCGCTTTCTCGACCGGCACTTCGATGAGCTGAAGATGGACGGGCTGGTCGGGCCCGAACATCTGGCCGGACGCGATGCGGAAAACGAGGGCATATCCGATCTGTCCGGCGGGACCGGTGATCGCGACGCGGATGGGCTTCTTGGTCATAGGTGTCTGATCCTTTCGATGATTGTCACGCGATGAATTATCGGGAAAGGGAAGCATCGTGCAATTGGGACGAGTGCAAGAGGCAAGATCGCGCGGGCTGTAATTCAATGCGGGTGGGCGCGTATCATGGGTGACACGATTTTCTGGAGACCTGCATGATGCGCCGAAGCTGGATGCTGCTGATGATGGTTGCGGGATTGGCGGGTGTTGCGCGCGCTGAGGAGAAAGCGCCGGCGACATCGGATTCGAGCAAGATCGAGTTTCAGGAAGAGACCCTGGCCAACGGGCTGCGGGTGATCTACGCGCCGCTGCATCAGGCGCCGGTGGTGCACGTGCGGGTGTTTTATCATGTGGGATCTAAGGATGAGCGGCCGGACCGACAGGGGTTTGCGCATATGTTTGAGCACATGATGTTCCGGGGATCGGCGCACGTCGCGCCGGAGGAGCACATGAAGCGGATTGGCGTGGTGGGCGGGCACTGCAACGCGTTCACGTCGTTCGACAAGACGGTTTACATCAACACCCTGCCGAGCAATTATCTCGAGATGGCGCTGTGGCTCGAAGCCGATCGCATGGCCAGCTTTAAAGTTTCCGAACAGATTTACAAGACTGAGCGAAACGTTGTCGCCGAAGAATGGCGGCTGAAGCAGAATCGTCCTTACGGCGATCTGTTCGAGCAGTTCATGAAGACCACATTCGTGAAGCACAGCTACCGGTGGACGCCGATCGGCAACATGGAGCATTTGCGCAATGCGCCGGTGAACGAGCTTCAGGATTTCTTCAACACCTACTATGTGCCGAATAACGCGACGCTGGTCATTGCGGGGGATATCGAACCGGAGCAGGCGAAGAAGTATGTAAAGCAATACTTCGAATGGATTCCCAAGGGGGCTGCGGTGAAGCGGAATATTCCCGCCGAGCCGGAGCAGAAAGAGGCGCGGGAGACGACGCTGAACCAGCCGGTGCCGTTGAATGCAATGGTGGTGGGCTACAAGTCCCCCGACTATCGCTCGGATGACAACTATGCGCTGTCGATGCTGTCGGCGATCCTGGGGCAGGGCGATTCGAGTCGGGTTCGTATGCTGCTGGTGAACGGGAAGACGCCGATGGCGGTGGAGGCGTATTCGATGCTGGAGCAACTGGAGGACGGGGGGATCTTCGGGCTGGGCGCGATCGTCATGCAGGGCAAAGACCCGGTGAAAGTGCGCGAGCAGATCATGGGGCTGATCGCTGAAGTGCTGAAGAACGGGGTGACGGCGGAAGAACTGGAGAAAGCGAAGACGAATGCGCGCGTCGCGCTGACGCAGGGGCGCGAGACGGCGGAGGACCTCGCATCGCAGCTTGCGGAAGAGGCGGTGCTGGGGGGCGATGCCAATCGCGTGAACACGGCGCTGGCGAAGATCAACGCGGTGACGATCGACGAAATCAAGCGGGTTGCCGAAAAGTACCTGACGGCGGAGAAGGCGACTACGCTGCGCGTGACTCCGAGCATCCTGGCTGCGGCGAACAAGGTGGCGGCGGAGAAGGCGGCGCAGAACTTGAAGAACGCGCCCGTTGCGCCGGCGACGGAGCCGGTGGAGACGCGGCAAGTGAAATTCCCGGAGGGGTATCCGACGGAACCGCCGACGGCGTCGGCGCGAGCGAATCCGAACTTTGAAAAGGGAACGGAAACAGAAATCAATGGCGTGAAAGTGATTGTGATGTCGGACAAGCGGTTGCCGCTGGTGAATTGGTCGGTGACGATGCGGCGCGGGTCGCAGAGCGATCCGGACGGGAAAGAGGGAACGGCGTGGATGACGGCGGAGATGCTGCGCCGCGGCGTGAAGGGGATGAGCTTTGAAGAGCTGAATCAGGATCTGGATTCGCGGGCCATCAACATCACCGTCGGCGACGGCGGCGACTACACGCGGTTGAATGGCTTCTCAACAACGGAGCAACTGGAGCACGGCGTCA
>DASVUC010000171.1:0-32822 GCA_036387255.1 Tepidisphaeraceae bacterium
GGCGCAGGTCGATCTGACCGTCGCCAAGCTGGATCTGCTTCAGTACACCGATGGTGATTACCCCGCGGACCTGGAGAAAGCCAAGATCGCCGTCGAGATGGCGGAGACGACGCTCAAGAACAAGGAAGACGATCTGGCGCAAACCAAGTCGCTCTTTGGCAAGGGCTTCGTCACCGCATCGGAAGTGAAGACCGCGGAAGTGGCGCGGCTCCAGGCGAAGAACGATTTGGACACCAAGCGCGCGGATCTGAACGTCCTCGAGAAGTACAAGCACGAGAAAGACCTGGCGACGAAAAAGAGCACCCTCGTTCAAGCCGAGAAGAAGCTGATCCGCGTGCAGCGCGAGAACGCTTCAAACCTCCAACAGCGCGTGACGGCGCTGAGCGCGGCCGAGCAAACGCTCAACCTCCGTAAGCAGCAGCTCGAACATCTTCAGGAACAGCTGGCTGCCTGCACGATCAAGGCGCCGTCCGACGGGATGGTGGTCTACGGGTCGTCCGGCCCCTGGGCGCGCCGCGATACGCCGATCCAACCCGGCGCGACTGTGCGGCAGCAGGAGCTGCTCGTTCGCCTCCCTGATACCGGTTCGATGAAAGTCGTCTGCAAGATCAACGAAACGCAGGTGACGCGACTGCGGGTGGATCCCAATGAGCCGATGCGGGCGACGATCAAGGTCCCAGGGCAGGCGCTGGCGTTTACGGGATCACTGACGAACATCAGCGTGCTCGCCGACAGCAGCCAGCGGTGGTGGAACCCCGATGCGAAAGATTATCCAGTGGATGTGACGCTGGATCAGACGCCGCAGGGTCTCAAGCCCGGCATGGGCGCGGAAGTGCGGGTCTTTATCGATCGACTGAGGAACGTGCTGGCGGTGCCGCTCAGCTCCGTCTACGCCGCGGGACGTGACAGCTATGTCTTCGTCCGCGACGGCAATAACACCCGCCCCGTGAAGGTGGCAATTGGTGAAGTCAACGAAACGCACGCTCAGGTGGTCGATGGGCTGACGTCGGGATTGCAGGTGCTGATCCTCCAGGCGGGACAGGGGCGCGAGCTCCTCGACAAGGCGGGTATCAAGGTCGAGCCGGCGAAGCAGAACGATGTCTTCGCCAAGAGCAACAAAGCCGCGCGCGGCGACAAACAGCGGCCGGGTGAAGCCGGCAGCAAGGGCGAAGGCGCCAAAGCACCCACCACAGCCCCAGCGCCAACATCCGCACCCAGCAACGAGCGCGGCCCGCGTCGAGGCAACCGGCAAGCACCGACACCCCAAGCCAAAGCTGCATGATGCAGGCGCGACGCCTGCATCGGCCTCTTTTGTTCCGGATGGCAGGCAGTTCCAGTCAGCGGCTGCTCTTCAAAGCATCTTGCTCGGTCGCGCCGGCTTCCCGACAATCCTCTCGTGTCTACTCGTCTCGCCTTCTGGTGCTGCTTCTCCCTCATCGCGCTGTTCGCAGTATGCAGCTGGAGTGCGGTTACGACCAAGTCGGCGACGATGGATGAGCCCCTGCACACAGTGGCGGCATACACCCACACTTTTCTCGCCGACTACCGCGACAACCCGGAAGATCCGCCGCTGTGGAAGTATTGGATCATGCTCCCCCACCGCCGCGGCGACCTCCGAGTGGATCTTTCCCGGCCGGCGCTGTCGAATCCCTCCGCTGACTTTCACCTGGGCGCGATCACGATCTACCGCACGTCTGGCTTCGATGGCGCGGGATTCCTAAACCGATCGCGATTCATGATGCTGTTCCTGGGCGTTCTCCTCGCGATCACGCTGGCGCGTTTTGCGTGGCACGCCGCGGGGCCCCTCGCTGCCGTTTGCGCGACGGGGCTGCTTTGTTTGGATCCGAATTTCCTCGCCCACGCACCGCTGGTGAAGAACGACGTGGTAATGACGCTCGCGATGCTCGCCGCCACGTACGGCGTCTATCGCGCGGGCCAGCGCATCACCCTGAAAAACTTCTGCTTCCTCCTCATCCCATGCGCCCTTGCGCCGACGCTGAAGTTTTCCGGCGTGCTGATCCCGCCGCTGGTCACGCTGCTTCTCTTGACCCGCGCCGTGCTGCCAGAACCATGGCAGATCTTCGGTCGCAATCTCAATAGCTGCCCCCGCAGACTTTTAGGCGCGCTGGTCGTCATGCTGGTCACGGGCGCAATCACTTTGTTTGCGATCTGGGCCGCCTATCGCTTCCGTTACCTGCCGACGCCAGGCGCAGGTGAGTTCGACTTCACGCCGCACGTGCAGCAGGCGGCGGAAAAGGCTTACTTTCTAAAGCACGACATGATGCCGACGCCTTCGTCGACCGCGCCGACACCGTTGATGGTCCGCATGATCTTGGCGCTGAACGACCGGCACCTTCTCCCCCAGTCCTGGCTGTTCGGCCTCCTCTACACGTACCACACGTCCCTCGTGCGGCCGGGTTATTTCCTTGGACAAATCAGCGACACAGGGTGGTGGTATTACTTCCCCCTGGTCATGCTTTTCAAGACGCCCATCGCAACGCTGATCGCGCTGGCGGCGGCGACGTTCGTGCTCCTTCGTCGCCGCGCCAAGTCAATGTGGCTCATTCTCTGCCTATCGATGCCGGTGGCCCTCTACGGGTTCAACGCGCTCACAACAAGCCTCAACCTGGGCATCCGCCACATCCTCCCCCTGTATCCCTTCTTCTTCCTCGTCATCGCGATCGCATTAGCTCGCTTTCAGCGAACTTGGGTCGTGATCGCGCTGCTTGTCGCGGTGGGCGGCGAGTCGTTGCTGGCACACCCCCACTATCTCCCCTTCTTCAACTTCGCTTTCAGATCGAACCGCCTCTCGCTCCTCAGCGATTCGAACCTTGATTGGGGCCAAGACCTGCCCGCCCTTGCCGACTGGCAGCAGCGCCACCCAAACGACAAGCTCTACCTCTGCTACTTCGGCAGCGCCGACCCCGCGTTCTACGGCATTAAATACACCAACCTCCCCAGCGGCTACTTCCTCAATCCACTCACGGAATATCCCGTTGTGCCGGGGGTTCTTGCGGTGAGCGCGACCAAGCTGCAAGGTGTTTATGTCTACCCGGACAACAACGCCTTCTACACCCACTTACGGAATCAGCCGCCGCGAGAAATCCTCGGCGGCTCAATTTATCTCTTCGACTTTCCACTGAACGTCCAGCGCTCGCGCAATAGCGATCAATGAAATGTCATATTCTGCGCCACCGCGCCCAGCACGAGCCACAGCACCGCGTAGATCGCAAGCCGAGCCTTTGGCGAGATCCACGCCATCTCCAGCGCCGCCGGCAAGATCAGCATCGGCAAAAGAAAGTTCCACACGCGCAGCGTTTCCGCCGCCAGCAATCCCGTCACGGCCACAACGACGAGCTGCAACACGCACAGCACCACGATCCGCAGCAGGCGCGCTGATGCGCCGTCGCTCCGCACGCGCCACAGCCACATCGCCGCCAGCGCCACCGCCATCCATCCCGCGCCCAGCGCGAAATCCAGCAGATCAAACAAAATCGTCTGCGGCCAAGGCCGGATCTGAAGCGGGCTGGCGTCCATCAGCTTCTGGTTGTGGACCGCCGCCGCGAAGGTGGCGATCAAGTTGAAGCCCGTGGCAAGGTACATCAGCAGATAACCCACTAGCGTTACGCCCACCATCACCGCACCGTGGCGGATCATCCGCAGCAGCCCGCCGGAGAACGATCGTCCGCTGGCGAAGAGCGGGAACGCAGCCATGAAAAAGCCAATGACGAGAAAGTTGAACATCATCATCAGTGAAAGCGCCAGCATCACGCCCGCCGGTACGGACCAGGTGAAACGGTCGCGCTCGATCGCCGTCACCCACAGCGCGACCAACGGCGCGGCAAAAAGCGTGTAGAGCGGATCAATCATCGGGAACGGCACGATGAAACCCGGACAGAGCGCCAAGTAACATGCCCCCAGCGCCGCTACGGTCGCGTCTCGCGCTAACGTGCGCAGCAGAAACGCGCACGCGATGACGGAGCACGCCTGAAGCGCCGCCATCAGTCCGCCGCAGATCAGCGCGGTGCGCGATGAATCGCCCATCATCCGGATCACCGTGAGATACAGCAGGATCGGCCCCGGCGGCTTGTTGCGCGAATGCACGTTCAGGTTGACCGAGAATTCATGATAATGCGCCAGCCACCCCTTCACCGGCGCCAGCGCCGCCGCATCGACGTACGCGCTGGAGATGTAAGGGTGCCGCACCGAATAAACCAGGTAAGAAAGATCGTGCGTCGGCGACTGCGCCCACACCCAGGCAAGTCGCATGAGAAATGCCGTCGCGGTGGCCAACAGGATCAGTGACCGCGCCCCCACCTTCCCACGCTCAAACAGAACCAGCCCCACAAACAGCGGAAGCGCCGCGACAGCGAACCCACCGTAGATCGGCACCGCGGGTCGGCGTGTCCACCACCAGTTCCAATACCAAGGCCCGCTGATCCAGTTCGGCCAGTGCGCCAGCACCGCCGCCGCCAGCAGTAAGCCCACCAGTACCGCGAGAAGCGTTACGCCTTTTGAACCAGCCTCGCCGCTGCGATCCATCTGCGGGATGATAACGACAGGAACAGCTTGTACGACTTCACATCCTTGAAGGATGGTTTGGATCATCATCCAACAAACTTCATGTTCTGACACACAGCGACGAGCAGGACCCATTCACATACCAACACGCCAAGCACGATTGGCTTTTCGCATCGATCCAGAAACAACCCCACCGGCAGCGCCAGCAGCGGCAGCATGAAGTTCCAAACCCGCGCAGTTTCCGATTGAAGCAATCCGGTCGCCGCCACGACCAGAATCTGTGCGACACCCAGCCATACGATTCGCCTGATACGCCCATCAGTGCGATGCGCGCAGCCAAGCCACAGCCCCGCCATCACGTAACCGATCCAGCCCGACCCGAGCGCGAAATCCACTAGATCCGTCCAAATCGTCAGCGGGTATGGCCGCTCCGCAGCATGCTCTCTCATCAGCGACTGCTGGTTATGAAACGCGGAAGCAAAGACCGTCCACGTGTTGTATCCACTGACCAGATACAGCCCGAGCAGCCACACGATCAACCCCACCAGCGCCCACGCCGCCTGCGTCGTAGCGATCTTCCATGCAGCCGCACGCGGTCGATCGGTTCCGAGCAGCGCGTAGCCGGCCATAAACACGCCGATCACCAAGTAATTGAACGTAATCAGCGTCATACATCCCACGGCCACTCCCGTCGCAATGCCAAGCCAGGCGCTGCGGCGCTCTATCGCTTGGACCCAGGCGAGCAGGATTACCGCGACCAGCCCCGTGTAGAGGGGATCGAGCATCGGAAAAAACAGCGCGTAGCCGGGGCACATCGCCAGGAAACAGGAGCCGTACATCGCAGCGTTCCGCCGTCGCGTGATGGCGTTAAGAAGTGCATATGTCACGGGCACGGCCAGTGCGGAAAGCACTGCCGTCACGATTCCGGCGAACACCGCCGTAGATTCGCCCGCGCCGAGCACCCGCACGAACAGCAGGTAATAAAGCACCGGCCCCGCCGGCTTGCTGATCGAGTGGAGGTGCAGCATCGGGAGCACCCGGTCGTACTGCGCGAACCATCCGCTGAAGTTGCTGAGCGCAACGGCATCGGTGTAGTAGCTGGTGATATCCGGATGTTCGACAGCATAGGCGATCCAGCGCAGATCTCGCTCCGGCGACTGCGCCAGCGCCGTAGCCAGCTTCAGCCCGAACGCCGACAGCGTTGCCGCCAGCACAACCCGGCGAGTCGACATGCTGCTCGATTGTTTCAGAACAAGAGCGGCAAACATCGGCGCCGCGGCCGCAAGGAACAGGCCGTACGTCCACATGAACGAAAGCCGGCGCCACTGCCAGCGATGCCACGACGGACCATTGAGACCCGGCAGGTGCACCAGCACGCAGACGAAGAACACGAGCCCCACCGCCACCACCGCCCAAGGCATCCACCGCGGCCAGCCGCCGTCCTCCGCGCGGACATCGCGCTTCGGATGATCCTCGGCCGCCGCCTCTGCGAGTGACATAGCCGCATCTTAACGAAAACACGAGGCGGCGCGTCGCGCCACCCTATGCGATCTGCTTCAATCGCTGCGCCCTGCTCGCCCGAGCGATCCCCGGCAGCACGTACTCGCGCGCCACCACGTCCCAGCTCATCTGCTGCGCCAGCGCATACCCGCGGTCGATGTATTCCTCGAATTCTTTCGGCGTGCGCGGCAGACGCTCCATCAATTCCCTCGCAACCTTCTCCGCAACCGCGTTCTCGATCTCGTCGCGCTGCGCCTGCCCAATCGCCAGGAGCTGCTCAGGGCGGTACGTCTTGCTCGGCAGATCCGTGTAATCGGCAACGATCACGTTAGGCGTCGGCTGACCGCCGGTGGCGCGGTTCACGAAGCCCGCGCAACCACAGCACTCGCTGAAGACGCAGATGCCCCCGAAGCTAATCGGCTCGACCTGCGCGATGCCGAAGGGTTCGTAGATGCTCTGGCCGAACTCGGCATCCGATCCCTTGCGGATGTCCATGAACTCCATGTCCGCGGGCATCCGTGTGCCGCAGACGCGCTGGTCGAAACCGAACTGGTTGATGAAGACAACCTTGAGGTTCCGCGACTGCGCGTTGAACTGCTGCACGCCCTGGTAATACGTCGCTTCGCCGGTTGAAAGATCCGGCAGCCCCTCGCGATGCACGACCGGCCAGCCGTACTTGGCTTCCATCTCGCGGATGTCGTCCCCTCGGCGCGCTGGAACTTCGGTGCTCAACGTAAACAGCACCGCCGTCTCGTTCCGCTCGCGAAGCATCTTCTCGAAGTGCTCCAGCACGCGCAGATCGCGCCAAAGGCCCTTGCTTGGCACCAGCCGCGTCACGTGGCTCAGCACATAATCCGGCTCATACCTCAGCAGCGTGTTGCAGTATTCCCGGAGCTTCTGCCGGCTGCGCATCTTGTCATCCACGCTGATCTTCCAGCACGGCACGCCGTTGTACGCGAGCTGCGAATCCACGTGCACGAATTCCGGCCCCAGAAAGCGCATTTCCTTCTGCGTGTAATCGCCGACGCAGAACAGCGCATCGCAGAATCGTGCCGCCTTCACCAGCGCGTGCTTGTAGAACCCAGACTGATCGCCGAACACGTCATCGACGTAGTGCCCCTGCGTCATCGCGCTGCGGAGCACATTGTAGAACATCGTGTCATGGCCGGGGTGGCCTTCGACGATGCGGCGCATCGTCGCGCATTCATGCGCGTAAAAAATGGTGCGGAAGTTACTGCGATCCGATTCCATGATCGCCGCCAGCGCGGTGGGCATCCCCATGTATTCATGACTCAGGATGATGCACGGCTCCACGGCGCTTGCCGCGCCCAGTGCGTGCAGCGCCGCGACCGCGGGCTTGGCAAGCCGCATCCACTGCTCGAAGTCCCAATTGTTCTCGTAGCGGCTCGACTCGATGCCGAACGTCTTCCACATGTCGAACTTGAACTGCCCGATCTTGTCCTTGTCGAAGCGAGTAACGTCGATCAGCAGCACTTCCGGAACGCTGGTGACGCCGGTCTGTTTATTGGTGTACTTGCGGCGGCCGTAGACGATGCCGACGTCGAACGTCTCTTCGATCTCGCGAAACCGCGCCGCCAGGGGCGAGCGATACAGGTGATCCAGGCTGGAATAGAGCACTTCCCCCTGCGGCCCCAGGCGTCTCTCGCCGCGCTCATCCGAAGGCCAGAACGGCCCAACGAGGATGTTGCGCGTGGCCTTCTCCAGATACACGCGGCTCGTCAGCAGACCGTGGAGGACGGCGCCGATGCCTCCGATTTTCTGAATCGCTTCGTGCGTGACATGAACAACCGTCTGCATCGCGTCTCCCACAACAAAACCCACTCACCCATTCCAATACAGCGCCTCCCGGCGCAGCGGCCGCTCAACATTCAACATACCACAGACAACCTGCCCGGATCGTCGTTAGAAGCTTATCGGACGTCGAAAACGAACAACACAATAACGCCCGTAGCTTCCCCGCGGAGGGTGAACCCCCTGAATTCTCGCGAACACCCAGCCCGGCATCCATCCGGTGAAGTGCTGAACATTGAGAAATCGATCGCGGACGTCCGTGAAAGCTACGCCACCCCCTCCGCCTCTCTCACCTGCATCCCCTTCGACCTGGGCGTCGTCATCCAGTCAAGCGCCAGCGGCACCATCGCCAGCACCACCTGCGCGATCAGCCCAACGTTGCTCAGGCGGAAGTCGCGCGACCAGATGAGCACCATCGCCCCGAGCGGCCCAAAGCCGCTGATCATGGAGATCGCCGGGGCATCCTCATCCGTGCTGAACGCATACCGAAACAAATCCACCAGCAGCGGGAGCAGCCAGGTGAGGAACAGCCAGAACGCGATTGCAAAATTGGCGCGCACCATGCCGCGATACATCCATCGGCAGAGGAAGAAGATCGACAGTGCAAACGCCACCACGACCACCGTGCTGCGCCAGACCGCCTCGATGTGCCACGTCGGCGGCGAGAGGGGCGCGTAAGTTAGCGCCAGCACGAGCGCGCTCGCCGACGCCACCACCACCAGCCAAGGCACCGGGCGAGGATTGGGCGCGGGATCGTTCAGCACCTGGTGGCGGCGCCACCACACCAACGCGCTCGCCGCCGCCGAGATGGGTGCAATCGCCAGCAGCATCGCCGCGATCATCGATGCGAGCACCTGCGCATTTTCCGTTCCATGTCCGCGCAACCACGCCGGGCGAAACTCCTCCCATTGCCGAATTCCCACCCAGGAAATCGCCACCCAACCCAGCAGCAGCGCCAGCCCCAGTTTCACGCCCAGCGCTTCCGCCTCCGGGCGCTCGTATTTTCTCATCGCGCCGATGAAGCAGATGCCGCCAAAATAAATCTGCACCGCCAACGCGATCATGTACGTCCACGGCAGGGAGTAGCTCCCGCGCATGCTGAAGATGCTCGGGCCGCTGACAGGACTAAGCATGACAGACAACCCGGGGAGCACCTGGAGGGCGCCGCCTTCACCCACGACCGGCATCGCCACCATTCCCCACATGACGACCGCCCACCCCTTGGGCAGGAACCCGATGAAACAACTGATGCACCAAAGGAACATCCCAAAGCTGAGCAGCACCGCGTTGCTCATCGCCCAGCGCTCAAAGCTGACGCTCGCGCCGGCGGCGGTTACCGAGCCAATGCAGAACGTCACCAGCGCCATCATCACGCCCTGCGATACGGATCCCATGATGTATCCCGCCACGGCGTGCGCCGGAGGCATCGGCATGAGCCGGTGCGACTCGATCATCTTCCCCGTCACGTCCTGCCGGACCGATGCCGTCGTCCGGCTGCACCCATACAGCACCAGCATCGCGCTCTGAAGCGCCAGCAAACCGCTGGTCCAACCGAAGAGGGTTTCGCGGCGATACTTGGGGTTGAACTGCACCGAGAGCAGGATCGCCGTGATGACGATGGCGGCATATCCGCCCAGCAGCGGCAGCGTCTTCCGCCACCCCCCGCGCAGCATGAACTGCGAATAGCCAATCGCATTCTCCGGTGGGAACAGTGCCATCAACTTACCTCTTCCAGGCCAAGCCCAGGGCTTCAGGACTGGGTTCACCTCAGCTAGTCAACCTGCGCCACATCCGCCCGCAGATACGCCTCTTCCAACCCCCGGGCATCCGGGGAGAACGCCGCCACTGGGATCTTCTTTTCCACCAGCCGAGCCAGCAGCTCCGCCGCTTCTTCCACCGAAGCGCCGTATTCAAACGTCACCTTCGTCGAATCGACGCTAACATCGCTCACACCTTCAATCGCGCTCAGGGTAATGTCCAAACCCGCCACGATACTGGCAACCGTCACCGCATACCGTCGTCGCGTTACGTCCCCGTGCTGCGAGATCTCGTGCACCGTGCCATAACGCACGAGCTGCCCCTTGGACATGATGCCGATGTGCGTGCAGTACTCCGCCATGTCGAGCAGGATGTGCGAGCTGACGATCAGCGCCTTCCCCTGCTCGCGAAGGTTCACCAGCAATTCCCGAAACTGCACCCGCCCCGCCGGATCAAGCCCTGCCGAAGGTTCATCCAGCAGCACGACGACGGGATTCGGGAGCAGCGTCCGCGCGATCCCGACGCGCTGCCGCATCCCGCGCGAGAGGTTCTTCACCTTCACATCCACCTTCTCGCTCAGCCAAACCTTCTCCAGCCAGAAATCGATTCGCTCCTGCGCCTCGCGCGGCGGAATTTCGTATCCGCGGGCGATGAACTTGAGGTATTGCCGAACCGTCAACTCCTCATACATCGGCGGCGTATCAGGCGTAAAGCCGATCTGAGCACGAGCTTCCGAAACGCCCGGCTTCACCACTTCCCCCAGCACGCGCACCACACCAATCGTCGTCGGCTGCAACCCCGCCAGCGCGCGCAGCAGCGTCGTCTTCCCCGCACCGTTCGGTCCGATCAGTCCAACCAGATCCCCGCCCCGCAGCGAAAGCGAAACCCCCTGCACCGCCGAAAACGTGCCAAAGCGCACCCAAACCCGATCCGCCTCAAGAACCGCCTCACCACCCATGCCATCAACTCTACCGCCCCAGGCGCAGGATCACCAACAACAATAAGGTATACTCGATGGTGATGACGAAGCTGATGCAACAAGCTATCGAAGCGCTGCGCATGCTCCCCGAGCAAAAGCAAGACGAACTGGCCCGGCAGCTTCTTCACGACATTGCCGATGACGCACAGTGGGAACAGAGCACCGAGAAACACGCCGACGCAGTCTCGCGGCTCGTAGCAGATGTGCTGGAAGCTGATCGCCGTGGCGAGACGGAACCGCTCGATCCGGACAAGCTGTGACTTCCCGGCTGCATCCGTCATTCCAGCGCCAATTAGCCGCCTTGCCGAAAGATGTTCAAGAGCGCGCCCGCAGCGCTTACAAACAATTCGTGTCGAACCCCCGCCATCCCTCACTTCAGTTCAAGCAACTCAACGCAGGACATGCGCTCTGGTCGGTTCGCGTCACCAACGACTATCGTGCGGTCGGGGTACGCAGTGCCGATAAGATCATTTGGTTCTTCATCGGAACGCACGCTCAGTACGACCGCCTGCTGAAAACGTACAGGTGACAGAATAGGTGCTACTGCCGCTCCGGATCCCGCTTCACCAGCATCCCACCCGCCGCCCCTTCTTTAATTTCGCTTTCCACCGGCTCCACCGTCAGGTGCACAACATTGGTCGGGCATACTTCCACGCATTCCCCATCCAGGTCGCACCGGTTCAGGTGCCGCAGGTCGACCATCGCCTTGCCGTCGATCATGCGGAGCACGCCGCGCTCGCAGTGCGCCACGCACACGTCGCAGCCAATGCAATCCCGGGTGTCGATCGACAGCAGTACCTTCAGTGATGTCCGGCTGCGCGGATCTTCCTTGATGAACTTCCCTACCGGCGACGCCGTCTCCCGGCTCTCGGGCATATCAAAGCCCGCATCATGCCGATCAAACGTCGCGTGGCTCTTCACCTCAACCGCGCCCTGCCGCCGCATCCGATAGATGGGCTGGTTGCACTCCCCGCAAAGCTGGAGGTGCTCCAGTTTTTCCAGGTACTTGATTGCCGTGCTCACCACCGTTGCATGGCTCCAAGTCAGCGGCGATACGCTGATCGGCTCATTCGTATACGGATTCACCTGCTCCGCAAGCACGCCGCTTTCCAGCGCGTGATTCGCCGTCCATTCAAAGATCGGAAGCGCGCTCTTCAGCTCTCCCGGCGTCTGCGCCCGAGCGATGATGTAGTCCGCCAGCCACAGCGTGCAGATGTACCACGGATTCCCCGGCACGGCGGCGATATCATTGGAGACGCGGTGGTAATAATCGTTCTCGTACCGCGCCACTCCGCCCACGCGCGTCTTCACCCAAAGCTTCTCTTCCACCGCGCGCATCGTGTTCCGCACGCGCTCATCTTCAGCATCGAAAAGGTGGAACTTATACACCGCGTACAGCGATGCATCGATGACTTCATCCACCTCATATGGATCCCCCGTCACCGGCTGCGGCTGCACGTTCTGCTCGTCCGGTGAAGGAATATCCTTCGGCACCAGTCGCCGCACAAATCGCCCCAGCTTCTGACTGTACAGATACTTCTCCGCTCCAGCCCGGATCTCTTCCGCCGCCTTGGCATACTGCGCCGCGCGCTCGCGATCACCAAAACAAACAGCAAAGTTGTGAGCGGCTTTCAACCCGCCATAAACAGTCGCGACGGTAAAGGCATGAACCCCCCACCGCTCTTCCCAGAGGTCATAGCTCGGCAGCGGCAACCCTGTCCGCGGATCGCGGAACTTGCACATGAACTCCGCCGCCTTCTGCACCACATCCACCCACAGCGGCCGGATGAATTCAATATCGCGGTATCGGTAGTAGTGCCGCCACAGCGACCAGACCACCAGCGCCGTCTCGTCCTCCTGGATCGGCAGCTGGCTCTTTCCCTTGTTCGTCCAAGGATGCCAGCTCGAAGCCGGTGAGCCGTCCGGGTTGTACTTGTGAAGGAAGTAACCTTCAGGCGTGATGGTCCGCTGGCAGAACGAGTAGAAAGACCGCGCCACATCTGGAAATCCCGCCAGATCCAGCGAGTCCGCCACCAGCGCCCCATCGCGCGGCCACACGTACGAATACGTGTCCCGCGAGAACTGCATGATGTCCGAATCGTTCGCCGCCACGATCGCGCCGCCGTTGTCAATCTGCGTGCGCATCACCAGCAGCGAACGCTTGAACAGCTCCACTACTTTTGGCGGAAGATTCCCAAAGTTGATGTTCGTCCCACCCACCCACAGCCGCCAATAGGCGCTGGTCCGATCGATCACGCCCTGCGGCGTCATCTTCAGCAGCCACTTGTGCAGTTCCAGCAGCTCCTCGCGCGAGGTGCCGGTGATGATCGCCATGTACAGCGTATGCTCACCTTCAGACGGAATGTCCGCGTGATAAGCGATCGTCGAATCCACCGCGCCCTGCGCAATCGCATTCCCCTGGAGATGCCCATCCTCCGCATCGCGCCAGGTCCCCTCTGCGCCATGAAACCCGCTGGTGCCCGTCGCATACTCGTCAATCTTCTGCAGAGGCGACGCCTGCGTTACCCCTTCCGCATTCGCGGAAGGCGCCGCCGTCCCCTCGAAATACGTGACCATCAAATACCGCTTCCCCCGATAGTGCACGATGCTCTTCAGCTCGGGATCGTAGTACGCCGTATCGCCGATCTTCGTCCCGAACATGTTGAAGTCCTGGCTGTGCATCAGCCGCACATGGCGGTCGTGCAGCGCCAGGTTCTTGATCTTGATCTTCCGCACCAAAATCGGCCGGTGGAAGTCGACCACATCGTTGCAGTACATCGCCATCCGCAATTCGCGGTTGTCCATGCTCACGCTGGTCGTCAGCGTGTCGCGGAGATACCGCTGGCGGATGTTCCAGGTTTGATCGTTAGTCCAATAAAGATGGTTCCGATGCCGCCCCGGCACATCGGTCCAGATCCCAAACCGGCAAGGCTGATTCCCCGCGTGGTTGTCCTGCCCCACGTGCGGGAAATACACGTCGCGAATCTGGTACTGGTGATCAAATGTGACCAGCAGCCGCCCGTTTCCAACCGGAATATCTCGTGGCATAGGAAGACCGCTGCGTAAACAAACTCCCCTGCCATTTATTCGGCCAGATCGCCGTAAGTCTTGAACACCTCCGCTCTTCGCGCTGCATTCAGCTCAAATACGTCTAACCGCGATTCAGTTCCTGGTTCAAGCTCGTGTCCTCCTCCGCCGGATCACCGCTCCCGACGCCGCCACCAATATGAATGCTGCCGACCCCGGCTCCGGCACCGTCCAAATCGACCCTGGCCCGAGCTCCCCGCCGCCCGTACTCCAGTACACCGTCCCATTCCCCACCGCCATATCAATCAGCCCCGGCGCGTCCACAAGCGTCTGCGTCAGCCCCCCCGCCAGCGGCTGACGCTTGATCTGCTCGGACACGTTATCGAAATAGTACAGGTTCAACCCGTCGGATTGCCCCTGCACCGCCGTTCCATCCCCAACCAGCGTCGTCGCGATCCCGCTGCTCTTGTTCACCGCGATTAAGTTTCCGGCGGCGGTTACGTAGAGGTTGTTTGCATCAACGCTCAGGTACGGCTCTGCGCTCAATCCGGTCAGCACGTCCGGCACCGTTGCCGTCACCGGATCGAACCTGCGAACGTTCCGGGTGTGGTAGTCGCTGTAGTAGATGACGCCCGCCGCTTCATCGACCGCATGCGACCGTTTGAAGCCGCCATTCACCACAAACGCCGATGAACCCCCAGCCTCGGGAACGGAATGAATCGCCGAAAATCCGCTCATATAGTAGACGTTCCCTCCGATCTTTCCCATGAGTGAGCCCCCACTCGGCGATGCCAGTGTCTGAGCGCTCCCGCCTGCGCGCGGGATGCGGAAGATCGACTTACTCTCGTAGCCGCCCGTCTCCCCAAAGATGTAGCTGGGCGTGACTTGGATCGCATCGATCCCACGATGAAGGCCGGCGTCGAAGAGCGCAGGTACAGTCGCAATCGTTGTTACCTGCCCCGTCGACGGATTCACTTCCTTCAGGATTCCATCCGTTCCAGCGTTATCGGTGAAGAACACGCGCCCATCCACCGGCGCCAGATGACGCGGCGCATTCAGCCCGCTCGCGACGAGTGCCCCGCCGCGCGCAACGCCAACTATAGGAAAACATAATAATCCAGCCGCAACCCAATTCCGCACGCGTCCCATACTTCGCCCTTCTAAAAGAGATGTGAGGGAGAATCTTAATTCTGCCGAGCAAGCAAATCAAAACTTTTCTCCCGCCGCATCTGACTGCGCGTCATCCGCTTCGCGCCACCCCCGTTACATCACCGGCTCTTCCGGCGCCGCCAGATGACCCGCCTCGATCAGCGCCGGAATGCCCAGCAACCCTCCCCAGTGATAGAACCGATCGCTTGAAGAAATATTGCACCCCTCCCCGTTATTCGCGTCGTAGTTCTCGTGCACGTGCCCGTGCTGACGCCACTCCTTCAGCAGCAGCTCCGCGGATTTCTTCGCCAGATCGCTCGCGGCGCGCGACTGTTTCGCGCGCCGCAGCCCCAGGTACACCAGAAAATTCAGCGGCGCCCAGATCCTCCCGCGCCAGTAATTCTGTTCTTTATACGCCGCATCATTGCGCGAGATTGAAGGCAGCACCCACTCGCCCCAGAACTCCTGGGGATTGTACAGATGCTCTTCCACCATCCGCTTCGCCTGCGGCTCCGTCGCCGCCCCCGCCAGCAGCGCATAAAAATTGGTCGGCGAGATCCGGGAACTGAACTCCCCCGTATCCGTCCGCCGATTCAAGAACATCCCCCGCTTCTCATCCCAAAGCTTCTGCATCGCCGCCCGATACTTCTCCCCGCGCCCTCGAAGCTCCTCCGCTTCTTTCTCTCGCCCGATCACCTTCGCCAGGTCCCCCAGCGCCTCGCAATCAGCCACGTACATCCCATTGAGCCCCACATCCCAAAGCTTCATGTGATGCCGCTCAGCATCGAAAGGCACCTCGTCATACATCGGCGAATTATCCAGCCCCGATTCCAGCGCCCCGCCAAACGTCCCGTTGATCCCGTGATCCGCCTGCTCCCAATCATTGCCAAAAATCGGCGTCACCGGATTCGATCCCCACGCCAGCAACCCCTCCGCATCCCGATGCTTCGGCCACCACCGATTCCAAGTCAGCAAATCCTCAAACAGCATCTCCACAAACCACGGCTCTCTAAACTTGCGGAAAATCTCCCGCACCATCATCGAACCGACCGGAGGCTGCGACCGGTCCCGGCTCTTCATCCCCGTCGCCTGCGAAAAATTCGGCACAAACCCCTCCTCCGTCCTCTCGCGCGTGATCTCTACTGCGTTCGCATACGCCAGGTCTTTGCTCCCCACCGCCGCCAGGTACGCCGCGAAATACGTATCCCAGCAGAACAGCACCCATCCGCCACTCCCCACGCTCCAGATCCGGCTCACCGGGCTAATCGCGCGCTTGCCGGCCGGCTCATAAATTGTGTCCCACGCCATCACCGTCTGGATCGCCGCGTATACCTCCCCCACGTCGCCGGTCTGATGCAGATGCTCCGCGTGCTTCGCCCGATGAGCTTCCACCAGCGCGCGAATCTCATCCACCGTCCGGCGCTTCCCCGCCCACACACCGACCGCCCCGCTCAACTCAACCGCGAGGTACGCACCGCCAATAGGTAAATTCGCCTCATCAACCATCTTCCCCGCCACCCCGACCTCGCGCTGTTCGCCGCCGATGCTCGCGGCAACCACATCCCCCTTCCGCTCCACCGTCCCCGCTGAATTCCACATCATCCCCACACCCACCGTCAGCGCCGCCGGCTTCATCTGCCCCTTCACCAGCGTCACCAGCGCCACAAACTCTTCCCCCTCTGCCGCCGTCTGCACCTTGAACTCCACCCCCAACCACGCCACCGTCAGCTCGCTGTATGACCCATCAAAGGTCTTCGGCCCCGGTCGAACGGATTCGTCCTTCTCACCCTGCCGCCCAATCAGCGCCCGCTCCAAAAACTTCCCCGACCGATACTCCTTAACCCCCAACTGAATCCCCAACCCCTCCGGCAGCAACACGTGCGTCAGCACGCTATACACGATGAACGTATTCCACCCCCGACACAGCCGCCGCTGCACCTGCTGATACTTCGCACAATGGTCATCCATCAAAAGCGAAGTTAACCGCCAAACGCCGCGAAGGCACGAGCGCCACGAGGCGCACAGATGCAGGGCCGATCCAACATGAAGCGGGTCGCCGACCCTCAAGCCGCGCCGGTGTCAGCCTTAGGTTTGCTGGTTGATCAGCGTCCCAAACCGCTTATGGATGGCCAGGGCGGGATCGAGGGGAACCTCCACGGGTTTGAGATTCGGGGGGATGGAGATGGTCGGTGTCGGCCGGATGGTCTTACCGACGAATTCGGGGAGCCAGTTGCGCTGCGCTTCGAGCATCTCCGTCGCCATGTCACGTATCTGCTTGAGCGTGCAGACGGCGCTGGTAAGTGGGTCGAGGGCGAGGGCGTGGACGATGTGCTCCGGGTCGCCGCCCAGCGCGGCTTCGGCGGTGAGCTCCTGCACGTTCACGTTGGTCATGCAGGCGGCGGCGCACTGCGGGGGGAGCTTGCCGATGACCGTCGGATGCAGACCCGCGGCGTCGGCGAAGGTGGGGACTTCGACGCAGCACCCATTCGGAAGATTGGTGATGTAGCCATCGTTGCGGACGTTACCCATGAACTTGAAGGGCTCACCGGTGGCGACGGCTTCCATGATCCAGGAGCAGTATTCGACACTGCGGAGTTCAATGTTGGTGGACTCGAACTGAAGGGGATCGACCTTGGCGTACTTCTCGGCCATGGTTTTGCCCCACTTGTAGTAGGCGCCGCTCTCGCCGCCGAAGGCTGGTTCATCGCAGTAGAGACCAAGGGCGTCTTTGTTCTTGCGGAACCAGGGGACGTACTCGCTGAGATGGCCCGTGGATTCGGTCATGAAGTAGCCGAAGTGGCGGAAGACTTCGCCGCGGACTTTCTCGTTCTTGTAATACTCCGGCTTCTCGAATTTTTCTCGAAGTTCGGGATACAAGTCGCGGCCGTTGTGTTCCAAGCGGAGGAACCAGTCCATGTGGTTGATGCCGCCGCAGGTGAAATTGATCTTGGATTTGTCCTGAACGTTGCAGTAGCCGGCGATCAGGTCGAGCGTGGTTTGGACCCCATGACAGAGGCCGACGAAGGGAGGGGTCTGAGATGTCAAATTTGAAATTACAGATTTCGCCTTGGCCGAGTGTTCGGCGTAGACGCGGCCGAGCGCCAAACAGTTCGCAGCCATCGGGTTGGCGTATTGCAGCATGATCGCGCCCGGTTTGGCGACTTCGATCATGTCGCGCGCGATGTCGGCGAGCACGGGGATGTGGCGCAGGCCGCGGAAGATCCCACCGGGGCCGAGCGTGTCGCCGATGCACTGATCGACGTCGTACTTGAGCGGGATATGGTAGTCCAGGCCGAAGGCGTCGTGGCCGCCCACCTGGATCATCACGACGACAAAGTCCGCATCCCGGATCGCTTCGCGGCGATCGGTCGTCGCCCAGACCTTGGCCGGAAACTTGTTGTCCTGGATCATCCGCGCCACGAACGATTCCATGCGGCGTAGTTTGGTCTCGGTCGGGGACATGAGTGCGAATTCAGAATTTTGTAGCGCTGGCGTAGCGAGGATGTCGCTGATGAGGGTTTTGCAGAAGACGACCGAGCCGGCGCCGATCATGGCAATCTTGTGGGGACGACCTTGGGACATGCTGCCTCCGAGTGGATTGAGGAGAAGTAGTGTACGGGGACTACAGAGGGTTGTTAAATCCGACGCGGGAACAGCTGAATCGGACACCGATCCTAAGCGTCGCGTGCGAAGTGTTCGCGACAAAAACAAGACATTGTTGCACCGCAGGCGACGAGCCTTGTCGTAGGGAAAAACGGAAAGTGCGGCAGACAGGCTGAGGCGTGGCAAAGGGGGCGCTTCAGAGCGCCTGCGGCGCGGGGTGAAAGTCAGGTTCTTCGGCGGGCGGACGTGCAGCGGATTCTGGCATTTTGGTTGCTCCATACACCTTTGCGCCTGCGACTCGGGGGCAGTTTTGGGCGCAAGATTGTGAAACGGCGGCCGGGTAGCTTTTTTCGGCCCCATCAAAGGATTGCGGCCGAACACATCTCAGAGATCTGATCCGGACGCAGAAGTGAGTTGAGGGCTTTATGATTGCACAGGCAGATCGCTTCCCAGCGGGAAAAGTTTGGGAGACGCGCGGGGTGTTCATCAAGGAAATGCGGGCGCTGCGCGAGCACAACCTGTACGCCTACATGCCGGTACTGCGGGTGGTGATGGACATCGGGCCGTACGTGGACAAACCGAGCGATGAGCTGGCGGGGTTTACGGAGCGATTGACGAAGTGGCTGCCGGGGCTGGCGACGCATGAGTGCAGCGTGGGCCGGCCGGGCGGGTTTATCGAACGGCTGAAGCGCGGGACATACCTGCCGCACATCTGCGAGCACGTGTGCCTGGAGATCCAGGGGCTGATGGGTTTCGACGTCAGCTTCGGCCGGGCGCGTAACGCAGGCGAACGCTCGCTGTATCAGATCGTGCTGGCGTACGAGGAAGAGGAGCCGGCGCGGCAGGCCTTCGAGGTCGCGCTGCGCCTGACAATGGCCGCAATGCACGATGACCCGTTCGACACGGCGGCGGAAATCGAGCGCCTGCGGGACCTGGCGGATGATTACAAGCTGGGGCCCAGCACCGGCGCGATCGTGCGCAGCGCCAAGCGCCGCGGGATACCAATCATTCGACTGACGCCGCAGGCGGGATTGGTGCAGCTTGGTTACGGGATCTATCAGAAGCGCATCCGCGCCAGCGAAACCAGTCAGACCAGCGCGATCGCGGTGGACATCTGCCAGGAGAAGCCGCTGACCAATCGCATGCTCCGTGCTGTCGGCGTGCCGGTGCCGGATGGCGGGACGGCGGATTCAGCGGATGAGGCGTGGGAAGTGGCGCGCGATGTGGGACTGCCCGTCGTGGTGAAACCGTACGCGGGGAATCAGGGCAAGGGCGTCAGCGTGAACTTGAACAGCGAAGCCGATGTGCGCACCGCGTACGCTGTCGCGTCGGCGTTCGATGACAAGGTGCTGGTCGAGAAGTACATCCAAGGCGCCGATTACCGCCTGCTCGTGGTGAACGGCAAGATGGTGGCTGCGGCGCGGCGCGATCCGGCACAAGTTATCGGCGACGGCAAGAGCACCATCGAGCAGCTCGTCGCGGAAGTAAACAAAGATCCGCGGCGCCGCCCGGGGCATGGAACCGTGCTTACGAAAATTTCGCTTAACGAGGCGACAGACCTGGTTTTGGCGCAGCAGGCAATGACCCGCACGAGCATTCCCGAGGCGGGGAAAACGGTGCGTTTGCGCACCAACGCCAACCTCTCCACCGGCGGCACGGCGACGGATGTGACGGACGTCGTGCACCCGCGCAACGCGCAGGTGGCAGAGCTGGCGGCGCAGATCCTGAACCTGGATGTGGCAGGAATCGACCTGCTCTGCCGCGACATCAAGCGGCCGCTGACGGAACAGAACGGCGCGATCGTGGAAGTGAACGCGGCGCCCGGCCTGCGGATGCACCTGTCGCCGACGACCGGTCAGCCGCGCCGCGTCGGCCGGGCAATCGTGGAGATGCTGTATCCGGACGATGCGCCCACGCGTGTGCCGATCATCGCGGTGACGGGAACCAACGGAAAGACGACGGTGACGCGCCTCATCGCACACATGCACAAGACCGCCAAGAAGACCGTTGGTATGACCAACACCGATGGCATCTACATCGGCGACGAACGCATCATGAGCGGCGACTGCTCCGGCCCGCGCAGCGCGCAGGCGGTGCTGCTGCATCCGCACGTGGAGGTGGCGGTGCTGGAGACGGCGCGGGGCGGGATCCTTCGCGAAGGTCTGGGATATGACGGCGTGGACGTCGGCGTGGTGACCAACGTCTCCGCCGATCACCTCGGGCAGAAGGGTATCCACACAATCGAGGACCTGGCCCGGGTGAAGCAGGTCGTCATTGATGCGGTGTATCGCGAGGGCGCGGCGGTCCTGAACGCTGATGACCCGCTGGTGGCGTCGATGGCGGCCGACACCGATGCGCAAGTGATCTACTTCAGTCTGCAGAAGGGCAATGCCGTCATCGCATCGCACCTCGACACCGGCGGGCGCTGCGTGCTCCTGGAGAACAACGCGATCGTGCTCCGAACGGGTGAGCAGCGGATGGAATTGCTGGAACTGAGTCGCGTTGGCTTCACCGCCGGTGGAAAGATTGCGTTCCAGGTCGCCAACTCCCTCGCCGCGGTTGCGGCGGCGTGGGGCGCGGGACTTAATCCCGCGATCATTGCCCGCGCCCTGACGACGTTCCGCACCGATGTTTCACTCGCGCCTGGACGCTTCAATGTCATGAACATTGCTGGCGTGGAAGTGGTCGTGGATTACGGTCACAACGAAGCCGCCGTGCTCGCGCTGGGACAGGCGGTGCAGGCGCTTGGCAAGAAGCGGACGACCGTGGTGCTGGGCCTTCCCGGAGACCGGCGCGACCAGGATCTGATCGCAACGGCGTCGGCGACGGTGAGTTTTTCGGATGAGTACGTGCTGCACGATCTGCTGGACCTTCGCGGGCGCAAGCCCAACGAGGTGCCGATGCTGATCAAGAACCGGCTGCCCTCGAATATCCCTTGTGAGATCGCCCCTACCGAGGAAGAGGCGATCGCCAAGGCGTGGCGCAAGTGCAAGCCTGGCGAGCGGATACTCATCATCGCCGACGAGGTGGACCTGACTCTCAAGACGATTCGCAACCTCTCCCGCTCGGCGGAAGAGGATGCGAGCTGCACCTCGCCGCTCTCGCCGGCGGAGATCTTTGACCGAGAACAGGACGATGCCCACGATGCTCACACTTATCGAACGTGGTGAGCTGTACGGTCCTGCGCCCGTGGCTGGGTCTTCCGTTCTGTGTGCGGGTGAGAAGATCCTTCGCATCGGGAACATTGATGGAGCGGCTCTGGCGCGCGCGGGGTTGGAATGTGAGCGTATCGACGCGAGCGAGTGCGTGATCGTTCCAGGTCTCATCGATCCGCACGCGCACCTCATCGGCGCGGGGGGCGAGCAGGGGTTCGCCTCGCGCATGACTGAAATGCCTTGGACGGATTTCATTCGCGCAGGCGTAACGACCGTGGTGGGTTGCCTGGGGACGGACGTGGTGGGTCGAAACCTCGCGACGCTGCTGGCAAAGGCCCGGGAGCTGGAGGCGCGGAGCATCAACACCTTCATGTACACCGGCGGATTCCCAGTGCCGGCGCCCACCCTGACCGGGTCGATCCAGTCGGACATGGTGCTGATCGATAAAGTGATCGGGGTGGGGGAGGTCGCGATCGCGGATGTGCGCTCGAGCCAGCCAACGCTGGATGAGCTGGCGCGCCTGGTTTCGTCGGCGTATGTGGGCGGGACGATCTCAGGCAAGTGCGGCGTCACGCACTTCCACGTCGGCCCGGCGGAGCAGCGGCTCGGACTTCTGCATGAACTTCTGAACCAGCGGCAGCACTATGAGATTTCGCCGCGCCATCTCTATCCAACCCACGTCACGCGAAGCCGCGAGCTGATGGATGATGCGATCGCCCTGGCGCGGCGCGGGGCGTATGTGGACACGGATACCGTGGAAGATGATGTGTCCAAGTGGCTCCCCTACTACCTCGAGAATGATGGGCCGGCGGAGCGATTTACCTTCTCTTCCGATGCGCACACACCCGGCGGATCGGTGGCAAAGCTCTATCGAACGCTGGTGCAGTGCGTGCGAGAGCATGGTGTGCCCCTCGAGCGGGCGCTGCCGATGTTTACAGCCAATACAGCCGATGCCCTGATGATGCCGCAGGCGGGAAGGCTTCGCGAGGGCGCGCGGGCGGATCTGCTCGTGCTGCAAAAGAAGTCGCTGGAGCTGCGAGACGTCGTTTCGCGGGGCACCGTGCTGATGCGGGATAGGGAAATCCCGACTTCGCGCAACACTCAGGACAATGCTAGCTTGAGCTGAGAAAGAAGGAGATCCTTGAGCACCAAGAGACTTGGAAAGCCCCGGCCGTCGAAGACTAAGGGCCGCCTGATCATCATCGGCGGGCGCGAGGAGAAGCGCCCCGACCGCGACCGGCATATCGTTGAGGAGGTCGCCAAGGCCGCGCACAACGGCCGCCTGATTGTCTTGACCGCCGCCACCCAGCTCCCTGAGGAGCTGTGGGAGGATTACCGCAAGGTGTTCAAGGAACTGGGCGTGAAGAACGTCGAACTGCTGGACGTGCGCACGCGCGAAGACGCGTACGACCCGAAAAACGTGGAGAAGCTCACCGATGACGCGGTGGTCTTTTTCACCGGGGGCGACCAGCTCCGGATCACGAGCCAGATTGGCGACTCGCTGGTGTTTCGACGCATGCGGGACCTGTACGAGAACGGCGGTGTGATCTGCGGAACCAGCGCGGGCGCGGCAGCTGCGCCTGAAACAATGCTTATTGCAGGGCCCAGCGATGAATCAGGACGCGTATCAGCGCTGGATATGGCGCCGGGTCTTGGCTTCATCGACAACGTCGTCATCGACTCGCATTTCGCCGAGCGCGGACGCATGGGACGACTGCTTGGCGCGGTGGCGCAGAATCCCCGGAATCTGGGGCTGGGCATCGACGAGAACACCGCGATCGTCGTCGAGCAGAACGGCAATGGGAAGCGATTCCGCGTCATCGGCGACGGCGCGGTGTATGTCGTCGACGGCACGCACATCAGCTACTCCAGCCTGTCGGATCGTAACGCGGAGGGCGTGCTGACCATCTGCAACGTCATCCTGAATGTCCTGGGGGCGCAGGATGAGTATGATCTGAGCAAGCGCCTGGCGCTCCCGCGCAAGCCGGAGCAACGCAATGGGTCGAAGAAGAAGTCGAAGTCGTAGTTCCCCAGGCGCGGCAGTGAGGCGCAGTCCATGAGCAGGAAGCAAAAGGGCCCGCTGATCATCATCGGCGGCCGGGAAGAACTCGCCGAGAGCGGCAAGCGGATCATCCTCAAGGAAGTGACGCAGTGTGTGAGCCAGCACAAAAAGGGGCTGGTCATCGTGACGGTGGCGACGAACCTGCCTGAAGAGATCGGGGCGGATTACGTTCGCGCGTTCATGTCGTTGGGGATCAGGCACGTGGAAGTGCTGGACATTCGCACGCGCGACCAGGCGTTTGATGCCGATAACATCCAACTGCTCAGCGACGCATGCGCGATTTATTTTACCGGCGGGGATCAGCTCCGCATCACCAGCCAGATCGGCGGGACGCCGCTCTTTCAGCGGATGCTGGAGATTCACCAGGAGGGCGGCGTGATCGCGGGAACGAGCGCCGGCGCGGCCGCGGTTCCCGATACGATGCTGATCAGCGGGGACGGAAAGGAGTCGCCGCGCGTGGCGTCGCTGGGGATGGCGCCCGGGCTGGGTTTGCTCAAGGGCGTGGTGGTGGATTCTCATTTTGCCGAGCGCGGACGACTCGGGCGGCTGCTGGGCGCGGTGGCGCAGAATCCCAGCAACCTGGGGATCGGCATCGACGAGAATACGGCAATCGTCGTCGAGAACGAGCAGCGCTTCCGCGTTCTCGGCAGCGGCGCGGTGTACATTATCGACGGGCAGCACATCAGCTATTCCAGCCTCTCGGAAGAAGATCCCCAGGGCAGCATGAGCATTCACGGCACGCAGCTTCACGTGCTGACCGCGGGAGATCGGTATGATCTGCTCCAACGGCAGCCGCTGCCGCCCCGGAAGTGGAAGGCGGCGCAGCAGCACCAGGAATTCACCCTTTGATCCTCCGTAGCATGGGCGTCTCGCCCATGCCCTGAACCCCCGCATCGGCGAGATACCCACGTTACGCTGGTTTCATTACGCTTCCTGATCGGCCGGTATAGAATCTGTCAAAGAGGTCCATCATGTTCAAATTGATCGCACTGGTGCTCGGCTTGGTCGTTGGTTTCGGCGGCGGCGTCTGGTGGGGACAGAAGAACCCCGAGGCGGCGGGGAAACTCTCTGCCGAGGAAGAGCGGCGTTTCCTGGAGGCCCAGGTGCAGATCACGCAGAAGATTCAGGCCAAGCTCGATCAGCTCAGCAGCAAGACCAGCAGCACGCCCGGCGGCTCCGGCTTCGTCTCCAACAGCCAGTCCGGCAGCGGCGCTCCCGCGGCCGACGTCAAGGAGCTGAAGGCCGACACCGAGAAGCAGGAGCAGGAACTTCAGCAGCGCATTGCCAAGTTGAAGTAGCGCCATGGCTGACGTGCCGGACATCAGGGACCAGATCCGCGAGATTCTGCTGAGGGATTGGGATCCGTCCAATGCATCGCGCTTTGAGCACTCGCGCGGCGAGTATGACAGCTATCTTCAGCCGCTGAGCGAGCTGCTTCACGCGGGCGCGTCGGAAGAGCAGATCATGGATTACCTGCACGAGCGCGAGCTGGAATCGATGTGCTTCCCGGGACTGGACACCCGGCGGCTGCTGCCGGTGGCGCGCAAGCTCATCGCGCTGGGGCGTGGGCTAAGTTGAAGCAAATGATTGGTATCATTCTCGTGCTCCTCGCGGCGCGAGTTGCGCTCGGCGCGGATGCCGCGAGGCGGCGCAGCGCAACGGACGTTGTGGACGAAATCCGCACAGAAGCGCTGCGCCTGAGTAATGATTCGAGCGGCAGGCCGCTGCCGCTGGCGTCGCACTGGAACTGTGGCGATCCGCCGGAGGGTCTGCCGCCGAACTATTGGTTGCATTGGCTGGACGACGGCCGCCACATCCTGCCGTGGTTCATGCTGCCCAAACCCGAGCAATCGGCGACGCCGGCGCAACTGGCGTATTACGACCGCGCCTTGCGCCGATGCGCGCAGCTTAAGCTGCCGATTAGTTTTATTTCGGCGCAGTGGGAGCATTATCTTTCCAAGCCCCCGTACCTCGGTTTGCCGGCGGAGAAGAATCCCAACACCGTGCTCGCGGACGGGACCATCAAGCCGGAGGTTTCACCAATGGGCGCCGTCGCGCCGTGGCGGGAGATGGGGCCAAAGTGGATGAAGAGCCCACTGATGCTGCGGCTCCAGCAACTGTACCCGGATCCTCCGATGGTTCTTTTTGTTTCAGACAACGAGCAGCCGCGGCTCATGTGGAGCGACGCGGAGAAGGACGTGCGCTTCGTTCGCGCGTACGGCAAGGGAAAAAGCGCGGAAGAGCGGCGGAAGATTTTCGCCGAGCGATGGGTTGTGCCTTATCGGGCGATGATCCTTTCGATGCGGGCCTCGCTGGCGAACGACACATGGCGCGCCGCGAGCCGGTTCATCGGATACGAGGCGTTCGGCCCACCGTTCATGGGTCGGTGGGAGGGGTGGGATCAGTTTGCGTACCACGTGCCCGGCCGGATTGACCCGGCGCCGATCATCTGGGACGGTGCCACCCCTTCCTATTACACGCACGATTGGAATTCAATTGCGGATTACAAGGCCTACAGCCCGCAGATCGAGTCGATGAACTGGATCTTCATGCAGCGCGCTGCGCTGGCCGAGAATCCGCGGTTCTGGTTTGAGATCTCCGTCTGGGACGGCCACGAGCCGACGCTGGCGAAAGACAAGCGGGCGCAATACGCGGCGGCAGGTCAGTCATTCTCTCCGGCGCGCTATGGCGGATACGTGCAGTTCGGCATGTGGCTGCTGCGCCCGCGCGCCGTGCGCGAGTTCCGCGGAACCATGGCCAAGCGTGCAGAAGACGTACCCTTCTTCGAGAAAATCCTCGACGCGGTGGATCGGGTGTATGCGAACGCGACGCTGACGGATTTCTGGCGACATGCTGAACTGGTTCCCAATCACGCGCACACGCACCATTACGACAAAAACGTCCCGGCCGAGTTTGCAAAACAGGACCGTTGGTTTTTGCTCGACACGACGCTCGATCCGCCCAGGCCCTGGGCGCTCGAGACAGAGATCCCGGTATTCTCGCTGGCGCTGGTGAAGGGACGCGCGCCAAGACGGCAATGGCTGGTGTACGCACATTCGCCCCTGCGGGACCGCCAGGGCGTTGAGGTCACGGTGCCGGGCTATGGCAACACGAAAATTGATGTGACACAGGACGGTGTCTTTCATTTGCTGGATGAGGGCAAGGGAACGTGCCTGAAGGTGGAGTAGCGGGTGCTGCTGTGACGTCGCTCTACATTCGCAGGCGAAGCTGCCCTACAATCGCGGCGTTATGAGCATTCGTGTCGGCATTGTTGGCGTGAGCGGGTATGGCGGCGGAGAAGCGCTTCGGCTGTGCGCGAATCACCCGGAGTTCGAAGTCGTTTATGTCGCGGGAGAATCCTCCGCGGGGCAAAGGCTTTCCGAGCGTTTCCCCGGCATCGGTAAGCTGTCACACCTGGTCATCGATAAGTGGGACCCGGCTAAGCTGCCCGAGATGGATGTTCTCTTCGCCTCTCTCCCCACCGGCGAATCCAAAGAGGCGCTGGCGAGCATCTCCCCCAGGACCAGGATCATCGACATCGGCGGCGATCATCGCTTCGCCGAGGGGTGGACCTACGGTTTGGCGGATGCGTGGCCGGATCAAATTCGCAAGTCGTCGCGCATCGCCAATCCCGGCTGCTATCCCGCGGCGAGTCTGGCGGCACTCGCGCCCCTGGCGCACGCAAAACTGATTGACGCTTCGACGATCATCATCGATGCCAAGACCGGCGTCTCCGGCGCGGGCCGCGGCGGTGGGTCAACCTTCGGTTTTGCCGAAGTGAACGAAGACGTCGCCGCTTACGGTCTGCTCAAGCACGTGCATGTCCCGGAGATGAACAAGGCTATCGCCCAAATCAGCGGGAAGAGCGCGAACATCACCTTCACGCCACACCTGATTCCCATGACCCGCGGCATCCTCGCCACCTGCTACGTGCGCGGCCAGGCGACGACGGAGCAGTGCCTCTCCATTGCGCGCAACTTCTACGCCAACCGCCCCTTCGTGCGCGTTACCGAGAAGCCGCCACATTCCAAGTGGGCGTATGGCTCAAATCTGGTGTTCGTTTCCTATGCGGCCGACCCGGAGCGCAACCTCATTATCGCGCTCGCCGCCATCGATAATTTGGGCAAAGGCGCCGCCGGACAAGCGGTGCAGAATGCGAACCTCGTGACAGGCGTGCCTGAAACCGCGGGACTCGAAGGCACCCCGCTCTGGCCCTAAGTTTCTACTTCCGGAACACGCGTCCCTCACAGACCAGCAAATCCACATCCGAATTCTTGAAAAACCGCATCGCGTCTTCCGGCGTTTCCACGAGCGGCTCGTTGTTCACGTTCAAACTCGTGTTGAGCAGCACGGGGACGCCCGTGATCTTCTCAAATTCGCTGATCAGCTCATGCAGCACCGGATTGTCCTCTCGCGCCACCGTCTGGAGCCGGGCGGAATTATCCACGTGCGCTACGGCCGGAATCTTCTCCGGATCCTTGATCGCACAGATGAACAGCATCAGCTTGCTCTCGAAATCGAGATCAAACCAATCCCGCGCCTTCTCTGAGAGCACCACCGGCGCGAACGGCCGAAACCACTCCCGTTTTTTCACGCGCTTGTTGAGAATTTCCTTCATGTCCGGCCGGCGCGGGTCGACCAGCAGCGAGCGGTTCCCCAGCGCCCTCGGGCCAAACTCGCTGCGCCCGCCACACCACGCGACGATCTTCCCTTCGCTGATCAGCTGCGCCACCTCGCGCGCGTTGTAGGCCTCTCCTCCCGCAGGGGCCGGATAGCTCCGGCCAAGGTACATGTACTCCCGCGGCTCATACTTCACGCGCGGCACGTCCTTCAGATGGTGTGCTGCATACAGGGCCGCGCCGACGGCCGTGCCATCGTCCCCGCAAGCAGGAAAGAGATGAACGTTCTTGAACGGCGTCTCCTGCCGGATCGCCATGTTCGCCTGTGAATTGAGGAAAGACCCTCCGCTGAGGCACAGGTTGCCGTCGTTGAAGTGCCGTGTTTCCTCAAAAAGCTTCTTGGTGTTCTTGATGATCGCGCGCTGGAAGATGTGCTCCATCGACGCGGCGATGTCCATCGCACGCTGCGAATCGCTCTGCTCGCGCGAGAACGACTCGTGCGGCGGCAGCCCCGAAATCTCCGACCACATCTTGGCAATAAACAGCGGATCCGATGGCTGGAAACGCCGCTCGTAAAAGCTCTGGCCATACTCGTCGCACTTCTCCAGCGCCGCCGGCAGCGGCTTGCCGTAGGTCGCCAGCGCCATCGTCGTCCCGGCCTTGGTCAGGCCCGAACCGATGCCCAGCTTCTCCGTGAACTCGTGATACGCGTTGCCCACCATGAGCCCCGGACAATACAGATAGTGCAGCTTGTTCCCCATTCCGTATGCGCACAGCGAGCACGCCTCCGGCCGAAACATGCTCGCGTCCAGTGTGAAGCACGCCGCCCGCTCGAACGGGCTGGTGTAAAACGCGCTGGCGGCATGGCACATGTGATGGTGCACGAAGACCGCCGGAATTCGCAGATTCTCAATCAGCACCTGCGCTTCGGCAATCGTCTGCCCGCCGGGGAGGTCCAGGAAGTCGACATTGACCTCCCGCCCCTGGAGGTCCAGCGTCTTCACGTAGTTATCCGGCCGATAGTAAAAGCTGGTGAACGCCACCAGGTGAATGTCGCTCAGCTTCAGCTTCGCCTCGCCGAGCACGTAATCGACCAGCTCCTTCCCCACGCCCTCATGCTTCTTCACGCGCGTGATTCGCTCCCGCGAGATGGCGCACACGAGCTTGCCATCCCGCAGGATCGCCGCGGAGCCGTCGTGACCAAACTGAAGGCCAAGGATGTTGAGCATGCGGGGCATTGTGCAAAGGAGCAAACATGAGGCAAGGCGCGCCGCCATGGGTAACATGACGACATGATCGGCCTCTACGTCATCGCGGGAATGATCTTCCTCGGGATCGTCGCGCTCTTCGTCTATTACTTCTCGCCGAGCACCAAGATGACGGTGCCCGTGGTGGCTGAGGTGATGCGCTGCGAGGAACGGGAAACGCGAACAGAATCCAATCGCGTCGTCGAGACGGTGGTCACCTGCTCATACCGCGCGCAGGGGAAAGATTACCAGGTGGAGCACGTGATGAAGGGGCGGCAGAGCGAACGATATCCGGCGGGGAAGAAGCTGCGGGTGCTCTATAACCCGGAAGATCCGGGGATGGCGCGAGTGGGATAGCCGCGAGCGGTGATGCCCTGGCAGTGAACGGATAAAAAAGAAACGCCGCGGAAAGCGACCGGAGTAACGACGGCACAGAATCGGGACCGCTTAGGGCTGCTTCCTTTCGGACCTGACCCGGTTCGCGGCCGACCCTTGCATCGGCCCCGGCCGCTATCCACGGCGCTTTGGGATGAGTGTTTTATCCGGCGACTGGTCAAAACGCCACCGGCGCGCAAAGCGCCCTGCAAGCGGGGCCGCTATAAGCATCATGCAGTGATACTATCTTGCGTAGGGCGCGGTGCGGTTGTTACAGCCGGTAGGTTGCCCCGACAAAGCTCACCAAGTCGTCCGAATCATCCGTAAGCCCGATGTACGCACCGACGTCGACCTGGAAGTTGTCCGTGAACTGATACATCAAACCGATGTCCGCGGTGGCGACGACCTCGGACCATTCTTCGGTGTTGGCCTGAACGAACAATTCGCCGAAGGACTTGAGCTTCTCGGTAAGGGAATACTGGATGCCGACCGCGTTGAGCAGCTCGACGTGGTAACCGGGGCCGTTGCTGTCGGGCTCATAGGAAATGCCGGGCATCTCGAAGAGGTTAATCTCCTTGTTCACGTTGTAGCTGTAGGGAACGTTGAGACCGACGCCGACGGCGCCTTGGGAGAGGCTATCGGTGCCAGTGGGAAAGGTGATTGCGGGGCGCACGGACAGCGCGGATTTTTCGGTCTGCCAGAGGGAGTACTTTGCGGCCACTTCGACGTCGCCGAAACCCTGAAGCGTCTCGCGGGGGCGGTTGATCTGTTCCCAGATGAAGGGCGTGAAGGTGAGGTCGAGTTCCAGATCACACAGCACGCCGAGGCGGAGCTGGGTATTGGCGATGTCGAAGCGGTGGGCGGTTTGGCCCTCGTTGGAGTTGTTGGTGTAGAGGAAGCCGGACTCGATGTAGAGATGTCCGGGCGCGACGGTGTACGCGCTGTTGGCGCGGGACGGGCGATCCGACTGGAGTTGCCAAAGCTGATCTTTCGGGATGGGCTTTGTCAGCGAGTAGTCGCAGGGGTTGGTCGTCGCCGATTGCGGCATGAGGTACAGCGGATTGCCGGCAAAGGTTGTGGAAGCGGTAAGAAGGATCAAAGCGAGGGCAAAGTGGCGGATCATGTTAGCTCCATGCAGATGTGTGGAGCTTAAAATAGAAGAGGTTGGTGGATCTTGGGGAGGGATAAAAAAAAAGGAGCGGCCATGGCGGCCGCCCCAGGAAGATCCTTTAGCGCAGATTCTTACTTCCGGCGACGCAGCGCGAGCAGCCCGCCCGCGCCGACCAGCGCCAGGGCGCCCGGCTCGGGAACCGAGTAATTAAACGTGAGCGTGGGGGCAGTTGAATTGAAGGCGGCCGCAGCTTCACGGGTATCAAAACCAAACTGGTTTGAGTTGGCCGAGCCGCGCACCATGATCCCGAGGAACTGGCTTTGGTTGCGCAGCGACTGGATCTGGGCAGCGTTCAAGTTGAAGGTAACGAGGCCGGTTGTAGTGACCTGCGGCGCAATGGCGAGGAGGGTCGACGTCGCGGTCGCGTCGCTGGGATCCAGAACGCCATTGCCCGCGTAGCCGTAGATCAGCGGCTGGGGGAACTGGCCGCTGCCGGTGGTCAGTGCGTTGACGTAAAACTGAATGGTCGCATTCGAGAGAACCGAGCCGGCGGGGATGGCGCCGAGGTCGAACTCGATGATGCCGCGGCGGTCGATCTGCCCCGCGGGGTAGTACATCGTGTTGACGCTGTAGTCGCCGTCGGTGACGACGAAGTTGGAACTGGTCGGGGATTCCGCCTCCGCGTCGACTGTGGGCTTGGCGGAGATGGTGCCGGTGTAGGGGATGGATGCGTTGACGGTCAGGCTGGGGATGCCGTTGTAGTTGCCTTGCTTCACGAAGCCGGCGCGCAGCTCTGTCTGTGCAGCATAAAGGTTCAAGCCAAGATGGCTGGCGCCGCTGGTGAGAAGAGAGTTGACGTTGTTCAGCGTGTAGCTGATCGCGTTGCCGCTGCTAATCGGGCCAGTCTGCGCCGAGAGATTGCCTAGTTGTGCCGCGTCGGAAGTAGTGAAGACGCCATTGCCCGCGTAGCTGTAGATGTTGACGTTGGGGTAGACGTTGTTATTGGACTGGTAGCCGCCGATGTAGGTGTTGAAGGTGACGCTGTTGATGGTAGCGCCGTTAGGGAGCGAGGGGAGGGGGAACTCATACTGGGCGCGGGCTTCACCGAGAGAGCCTCGGTAGACGGAGTCGATATATCCGGTCGGGCTCGGAGGGGAGCCGGAGAGGATCGCGGTGTTGTCAACGACGGCATTCGAAGTCGCTGAGACGGTTAGAGCGGCATGCGCTATGTCCGTCGCCAACAAGACAGTCGATGCGGCGACAACCATCGCCGCGCAGACGACACCGCGACCTGAACGTAAAAACTGAACCATCTCACCTCCAAAAGATATGGACTGCGCTCCAAATATACCCGCGCACCTCCGCCGCGTGAACGGGAAAATCATCGGTTTGAGGGGACGCGACGGAGCGCCAGCGGGAGGTTGGGCAACCCTTGAGACGAAAACGCCCGCGGAATGCTCCCGCGGGCGCTCAAGCTTTTGCTAGATCACGCTTTACGAAACAGTCCACGTCTCGCTTCCGGTGATCAGTTGCTGGATCGCGCCCTCGCCCTGCTTGGCCTGAGCTTCGGCGTTCTGCTTGCGAACAAGATCCACATATCGTTCTTGTTCAACGTCCCGAAAAACGCCCAACGGCTCGGGGAAGTCCGGCTGCCGCATTCGGCTGAGCATGAACGCCAGCGAGCTCGGGCCCTTTTCATCGTGAACGAGAAGATCGTCCTTCGGAACATCGGCCAGGTTCACCACCTGCGGCCGCATCTCCGAGACGCGGATGCCCTTGCTGGATTCCTTTCCAAACACCAGCGGCTTGCCGTGCTCCAGGTAGAGCGTCGTGTCACTCTTGGTGGCTTTGTCGGTGGCGTACTCAAAGGCGCCGTCATTGAAGATGTTGCAGTTCTGGTAGAT
>DASVUC010000172.1:0-18152 GCA_036387255.1 Tepidisphaeraceae bacterium
TTCGCAGATGCCGTAGCTGCCGTCTTGGATCTTCGCCAGCGCCTGGTTGATCTCGCGGAGGAGGTTGCGGTCTTTTTCGACGAGCCCGAGGGTGAACTCCTGCTCGTAGTTGTCGGTGCCCATGTCAGCCATGTGCAGCGGCAAGTTCGAGAGGTTGGTGCCTTGGGAATTGCGAAGGGCCTCGCGCTCCATCTGGCTCATGTCGCCGACGAGCTCGCGGCGCTTGGCGAGAAGGAGCTCGCGGAAACGCTCCAGGTCCCTGGTGTTGATACCGGCCTGGTTCTTCTTGGGTTTCCCGTCGGTGGTGACGAGCGTGGGGACGGGGCGGTTGTTGAAGGCGTTGGCATTACCAGCAACGGGAGCGGAAGGGCGCGGTATCGGCGTGGAGGCCTTGGCAGCGGGCGCTGCGGGTTTCTTCACCGGCGCGGCGGCTGGACGAGACGCCGCGGCGGGTGCGCGCGTGGGGGCGGGGGTCGCCTTGGCGGGCCTACCAGATTTCGCCGGCGTGCGCGTCGCGGCGGCGGGCGTGCGCGTTGCAGCAGGGGCGCGCGTAGCGGCGGCCGCGGCCTTGCTGAGCTTCGCCGTTACAGCTTTCTTCGCCGGCTTTGCCATGTTCTTCTTTGCCGGCGCCGCCTTTTTCAAAACTTTCTTCGCCACAGGTGCCCCTTGCTCCTTTCGGGCTGCTGAACTCATTGCGGCGGGCCGGTTGCATATTCCGGGCCGCTTTAGCTAGAGAACCATAAGGATAATCCCGAAAGCAGCATGCTGTCAAACCCACACTGCGTCAGTCTGACTGAGAGCAGCTGCTAACAACGCTTCATAATCGCGCCAACTGCTACACACCCACTTGATCGCAAGAAGCCGCAGACGATGGAGATGCTCCTTATTTACCCCCTTTCCAGCGCCCCCGCCCATTGGTCGAAGCGTTGGACTTGTTCGTGCGTCACGGACGGTTTGGTTTCGGCCAGCACGTCATCGACGATTGAGGGGGTGATCTCACCCTCGTCGCCTCCGGCGACGCTTTGGAGGAAGGGGATGGTGGCGGCGCGGTCGCAAAGGTATTTGATGTCGGCGCCGCTGAAGCCTTCGAGGCGTCGGGCGAGGCCATCAAGGTCGACGTTGTCGGCAACTGGGCGCTTGGAGAGGTAAAGATCGAGCATCTTTCGGCGGGCGGCGAGATCAGGCAGCGGGATGTAGATCTTCTGGTCAAATCGCCCGGGGCGGAGGACGGCCGGGTCGAGCTGCCAGGGGACGTTGGTGGCGCCCATGAACATGACGGCGCTGGAGGATTTTTTGTCAAAGCCCTCCATGCCTTGGAGGATCTGCGGGACGACGCGCTGCATGATACTGGAGCCTTCGTCGCGGCGGGCGGGGACGAGGGCTTCGATTTCATCAATGAAGATGATGCTGCGCGGTTCTGCGGCGGCGGCGTCGAATAGTTTTTTCAGGTTCTGCTCGGCTTCGCCGACCCATTTGGAGAGGACATCGGCGGGTGAGATGCGGAAGAAGGCGGCGTCGATTTCGCCGGCGGTGGCCTTGGCGAGCATGGTTTTGCCGGTACCGGGCGGGCCATAGAGGAGGACGCCGCCACCGGCACGGATGTCGAATTTTTCGGCAAGCTCGGGGTGGGCGAAGGGGTAGATCATTTTGAGGCGGATCTCCTCCTTCACTTCATCAAGCCCGGCGACGTCGGCGAAACGGATGGAAGGTTTCTCCGTGACGAGCCATTTTTCAGCGCCGCCTTCACCTTCGCGCTCGGCGTCTTCATCGCGAGATGCGCTGGCGCGGCTTGGCTTGAGTTGCCTGCGTTTTTCCTTTTTGGCGACTTCACAGTCGCGCGCGAGCTCGAGGAGCTTGCGCGCCATCTCCTCGCGTCCGGCGCGGAGCTCGTCGCTGGCGGCTTCTTTGGCGAGAGAGGTCATGGCGCGAGCAGCTTCGAGGAGATATTGCCGGGCGGCGTCCCACTGAAGCGCGCGACGGGCGTCGAGGCCTTTTTGGCGGTACCGTTCGAAGGTGTCCCAGGAAGTGACGGGCATAGGGGGTTGATTGTGTGGGCTGGCCAGAGTTGTGACAATTACAAGATCGGGTGGCGATTGGATGAATCGGGTGGGGAGGCCGCTGAAAACGTTCCGATATGTTCCGTTTTGTTCCCCTTTGGGGAGGGGAGAAGGGAAAGAGGTAGAGGCCGGGGAAGGTGTGGGAAGAAATGGCATATGCCATTGAAGGAGGTTGATGGGTTTGGGCTGGTGGAGGTTCCGCGTGGTCGCGAGCGCGGGTTGAGTGGTGGGAGAAGTTGTGGGCGCAGTTTTGGTCATGCTCTACTTCTCACCGGGCGCTGCGCCGGGAGAATGATTTGAGGGCAGGAATGTGGGCTGGCGGGGTGGAAAATGGGGAAGAATTCCAGATTTGAGATTTCAGAGCGCTGCGCGCGGGGAGCGCTTTGCGCGCAATGGGGCGTTTATGCGCGGAGTGACCCAAGGCGACGATTCGCATTACTCGTCGAGGGTTCCGTAGGGCAGGTTCTGGGGCATGATTGGGGGGCGGTCGTAGGGTTCCTTGCAGGTGATGAACTTCTGGGATTGGGCGGAGTCGAGGAAGCCTTGCATGATCTCCGTGACGGCGAGGGCTTGTTGGCCGTTGCAGCGGAAGGGCCGGCCGGAGCGGAGGGCGTAGGCCATGTCGGCCAGTCCGAGCGAGCGGCCGTAGCTGGTGGTGAACTGGTGGGGGATTCCGCGCCAGTCTTCGTCTTTTTCAGTGCGGAGGAAAACTTTGCCGTCGAACCAGTTGGGATCGGGAATTTTAATGGTGCCTTGGGTGCCCCAGATGGTGATGGGGTGTTGGCCTTCGTGGGTGGAGAATTTGACGGCGAAGCTCATGCCGAGCATACCGATCGCGCCGTTGGTGAACTCCATGGTGCCGCAGATGTGGTCCAGGGTTTCGACGTGCATCTTCTTTCCGAACTTGGGCTGCGACGTGATGGTGCGCTCGGGGATGGCGATGGTTCCCATGCCGGCGAGGCGCTTGGCAGGTCCGAGGAGATTGAGCAGCGCCGTAAGGTAGTACGGCCCCATGTCGAACATGGGACCGCCGCCGACTTCGTAGTAGAACTCCGGGCTCGGGTGCCAGTGCTCGTGACCTTTGCAGAGCATCATGGCGGAGAAGCCGACGGGCGTACCGATGCCGCCTTCGTCAATGACCTTGCGTGCGGTCTGGATGCCGGCGCCGATAACGGTGTCAGGGGCGCAGCCAACTTTGACTTTGCGCTTGTTGGCTGCATCCATGACCTGCTTTGCTTCGGCGAGATTGATGCCAAGGGGTTTTTCGCAGTAGGTGTGTTTACCGGCCTCAATCGCTTTCAGGGCGACCGGGGCGTGGGCCTTGGGGACGGTGAGGTTGAGGACCAGTTCAACGGCGTCGTCTCTGATGAGTTCATCGACCGACAGGACGCGCGGGATCTGGAATTCGTCGGCCTTGGCCTTGGCGGCTTCTGTGTTGAGATCGGCGCAGGCGACGATATCGAGGATTTGGAAGAACTTCGCCTGCTTGAGATAGGCGCCGCTGATCGCTCCGCACCCAATGAGACCGACTCGCACTTTTTCCGGCATGACGACGAACCTCTGCTACGAATCCGCTTCAAGCCGGCCGAAATACGCTCAACCAGCTGGGTTTAACAATAGCGGTCAGGGTTTGAAATGCGAGTAATCGCGACGAATTACATCATCTTCGTTCCGCACTGGCAGATGAAGGGTTTTAGCTGGTGGGGGCGGACGGGGGACGGCTTGTTCACCTGGATCGCGCAGCCGCAGCGGGGACAGGTGAATGACTGCCCTGGGCGTGTGGGGGTGGGCTCGGGTGTGTCGAGGGGAGATTCATCGACTTCGAGGACGTCGCGCTTCCGGTCCATGGCGAGGTTGGCGAGCTTGTCGGCGGTCTCGTTTTTGTGGCGGAGGTTGTGCTCGATCTTGTGCTGGTCGAACTGGTGGATGAGGGTTTGGGCTTCTTCGTAGAGGGGTTTGAGGTCGGGGTGCTTGACGCGGTACTGGCCGAGCATTTGTTTGATGATCAGTTCACTGTCGCCGCGGATGAGGACTTTTTTGGCGCCTATTTTTTTTGCTTCTTCCAGGGCGGTGATGAGTGCTTTGTATTCAGCGACGTTGTTGGTGGCGCGACCGATGAATCGGCCGAGGGTGACGAGGGAGGTTCCGTCCTGGGCGCGGACGACCACGCCAATACCCGCCGGCCCGGGATTGCCGCGCGAACCGCCGTCGAATTCGAGGGTGACCGTTTCGTTCATGGGGGGGAGGTTGTAACCGCCCCGCGAGGCGCATGCGAGAGTTGACGGTACGGGAACGGGAAAATGCCTTTGACACGTCGCAACCCTGTGCTAAATTGATCGAAGCTGATCACAGGCAGCTTACGGTCCGCGTGAAGGGTTGAACCCACCTGTCTGCGTGAATTTACATAGCCTTCTTTCTGCCCGAAGACGCGGACGCCGGGCTTGTAGAAGGAAGGTTCCCATGACTCAGGCCCTGCCTGCCCAGGCGTTGCCGTCGCGTCCCAACCTCCGTTATCTCAAGAAGATTGCGAAAGAACGTCTGAAGGCGCTGCGCGCTTCCGGTGCGACGGAGCGCGCCCAGCTTGCGGATGCACAGCTTCAGCTTGCGCGCGAATATGGATTTGCAAGTTGGAAGAAGCTGAAGGCTCATGTGGAGGCAGTCGCTCCCGCGAGTACACCGGTGACGGAGGAACTGTCGGCGACGCTGGCTGAATTCCTGATCCTGGCGACCGTTGATCCGGCGACGGATTCGCCCGCCGCGAGCCTCGCGCGTGCAGAGGCGCTGCTGAAGCAACAGCCTGGTGTCGCGAAGTCTCATTTGGCGGTGGCGTGCGTGCTAGGGGACGCTGAGGCGATGGAGGATCTTCTGAAGAAGGATGCGGCGCAGCCGACCCGCTCAGCGGCGCCGCATGGGTGGCCGCCGCTGCTTTACGTTTGTTATTCGCGTTATCTGAAGCTGCGGAAGAAGAGCGAGAGCCGCTTTGTCTGCGCGGCGAAGCTGCTGCTGGATCATGGGGCGGATGTGAACAGCATGTTCGTTCATGAGGGGTTTCATGAGACGGCGCTCTTCGGCGCGTGCGGGATCGCCAACAGCGAGAAGCTGACGCGGCTGCTGCTGGAGCGCGGGGCGGATGTGGATGACAAGACGGGCGGCGGCGCGGGGGCAGAGTCGCTGTATCACGCTTGTGAGCACCTGGACAATCGGTGCTTAAAGCTTCTGATCAAGCATGGGGCGTCGCGGGAGCGGCTGTCGTACTGTCTGGCGCGGAAGCTGGATTTTGAGGATTCGGCTGGCGCAAAGCTGATGCTGGAGGCGGGGGCGGATCCGCGGGTGATGGTGCCGACGGGAGATCCGACGCTGATGCATGCGATTCGGCGGGGGCGGAGCGTGAAGATCCTGCAAATGCTTCTGAAGTTTGGGGCGGATGTGTCGGCGCGCAATAAGGATGGGATGGATGCACTGAGGTTGGCGCGGCGGCTGGGGAGGACGGATGTGGCGAAGTTTCTGCTGAAGCATGGGGCGGTGGAGGATGATGATCCGCGGGAAGTGTTTTTGGCGGCGTGCGCGGCGGGGAACCGGCGGGCGGCGCGGACGGTGCTGGAGGGGATGCCGGAGCTGGTCAAAGCGTTGACGCCGGAGGAGTTGAAGATCCTGCCGGATGCGGCGGCGGCGGGAAAGACGGCGGCGGTGAAGCTGATGGTCGAGCTGGGGCTGGACATCAATGCCAAGGGAGATTGGGGAGGATCCGCGGTACACCAAGCGGCGTGGCATGGGCATCTTGCGCTGACGAAGTTTTTGGTTGCGCGCGGCGCGGATCTTCAGCAGAAGCAGGAGTTCGGGGGCGATGCGCTGGGGACGGCGATGCATGGGGCGGTGCATGCGCCGCATAACCAGAATGGGCCGGCGATCGTGGAGGCGGTGGCTCGGGCGATGAAGCCTGTGGATTGGGCGAGGTATGTGAAGTTTGCGGAGGAGCTGGGGGATGAGGGGGTGATGAGGGCGCTGTCGAAGGTGGCTGGGAATGTGGCGGCGCACTCAAGGAGCGCGGAGTGGAAGCCAATCATGGATGCGGCGTTTGCGGGTGATGCGGCGGCGGTGAGGCGGCTGCTGGAAGCTGGAGCGGATCCGAATGTGATGAGCGGGTCGAGCCATCGGTATCGGCCGCTGCATCGGGCGATTGAGCGGAAGAAGATTGTGAAGCGCGGGGAGGGGCATGAGAAGACCGTGCGGGTGCTGCTGGAGGCGGGGGCGGATCCGAAGCTGCGGGCCACGCGGGGGCAGCATACGGCGCTGCAACTGGCGGGGATGCAGAGCCCCCGGTTTGTCCCATTGCTGGTGGAGAAGTTTGGGGAGCTAGACATTTTTCATGCGGCGGCGGTTGGAAATGAACAGCGCGTTTTGGCGCTGCTGGAGCGAGATCCAACGCTCGCGTCGGCGCGGGATGTGAATGGGATACAGGCGCTGCATTATTGCGCGGCGTCGGCGATGTATGAGGGGGATGAGGAACGTGAGACGGCGCTGGCGCGGATTGCGCAGAGGCTGATCGATGCGGGGGCGGATCCGATGGCGACGGTGGGGCAGAATGAGGAGTGGCCGCTGACGGCACTTTATTACTGCTGCGGGCTGCACGATAACCCGGCGGTGGCGAAGGTGCTGTTCGAGGCGGGGGCGACGTGCATGGACAATGAGACTGTCTTTCATGCGGCGGATGAGGGGCATGAGAAGTGCCTGAAGCTGATCGAACGGTACAGTGAGGCGAAGGCGCTGGCGGAAGAGTGCACGAAGTGCCTGGATTATCAGATGCATTTCGGTTTCACGCGCGGTGCGAAGTGGCTGCTGGAGCATGGGGCGGATGCGAATCAGCTTGGAAAGTGGGGAGATTCGGCGATGCATTCTGCCGTGAGGCACGGTGTGAAGGATGCGACGATGAAGCTGCTGCTGGAGCATGGCGGAGATCCTGCGGTTGAGAATCGCGAAGGAGTGGATGCGGTGCGGCTGGCGCGGAAGTTAAAGAGGACGCGGTTGATGAAGCTGTTGAAGAGCGGGCATTGAAGGGTAGGTGGAAGTGGGAGAGGAGTTTGTGCGTAGAATGGGGCTTATGTGGGAGCGATTTCCGCCGCGGATGAGGAAGGCTTTAACGGGTGCGCTGGAGGCGGCGGGCCGGTTGGGGCATGAGGAGGCGAAGCCGGAGCATTTGCTGCTGGCAATTGCGGATGACGAGGAATGTGCGGCGGCGTTCATGCTGGAGCGGTCGGGGATTTCGGCGGACCGGTTGAAGGAGGAGCTGGAGCCGCGGCTGGAGAAGCGGCCGGCGCGGTTGCAGCGGGCGGGCGCGATCTCGTCCTCGCTGATGCACGTGCTGGATGTGGCGGCGGGTGAGGCAGATCGGGCGCGGGATCGGCATGTGGGGACGGAGCATGTGGCGCTGGCGCTGACGCGGATCAACAGCAACCTGGCGAGCGAGGTGCTGGCGAAGCTGGCGTTTAATCAGGCGGCCGCGGATGCGGCGATGGAACGTTGGCGGAAGGAAGGGATGCCGCGGCGGAGGCCGGGATTGTCTGGGCTGGCGATTGGGTCGCCGGTGCTGCGGAAGATCGTGGCGCCGATCGAGCGGGTGGCGCGGGTGCCGGTGATGGGGTGGAATGTGTTCGTGCGGAAGAGCCTGGGGCATCCGAAGTTCGCAACCAATCCGTATCCGCTGTACCGCTGGCTGCGAGAGCGTGAGCCGGTGCGGAAGGATCCGCTGGCTCCGGTGTGGGTGATTACGCGGTATGACGACACGATGCTGATGCTGCGGGATCCGCGGTTCAAGAAGGATCCTTTTGCTTCGCAGCGGCTGCCGAAGACGGTGCGGGAGCAGCTTGCGGTGCCGCTGGAGAATGTGTTCCGGGCGAGCGTGGAGACGGTGTCGATGCTGTTTCTGGATCCGCCGGAGCACACGCGGATTCGGTCCATTTTTACGAAGGCATTCACGCCCCGACGACTGGAGAACCTGCGGGAGCGGATTCAGCTGATTTGTGACAAGCGGCTGGATCGCGTGGCGGCGAGCGGGCGGATGGAGTTGATGGGCGACCTTGCCGCCCCACTGCCGGTGACGGTGATCGCGGAGCTGCTGGGGTTTCCGCCGGAGGATTATCAGAAGATCAAGAAGTGGTCAGATGATATGGCCGAGGCGCTGGCGCTGAATCCTTCGGGTGAGGCGCAGGGGCGCGCGGCGGAGGCTCGGGATGCGCTGCGGGTTTATTTTGATGACGTGGTGAAGCAGATCGAGGCGAAGCCGGGGGATAATCTGCTGAGCGCGTTGCTGGCGCCGGATGTGGATGTGCTGAATCGGGATGAGCTGTTTACCAATTCCATCCTGCTGCTGGCGGCGGGGCATGAGACGACGACGCACTTGATCGGAAACGCGATTTATCTGCTGCTGAAACATCCGGAGCAGCTTGCGGCGGTGCGGGCGAAGCCGGAGCTGCTGGAGGGGGCGATTGAAGAGGTCTTGCGGTACGAGGCGCCGGTGCAGTGGACGAGCCGGGTTGCGGGGGAGGATATCGAGTTGCGGGGGGAGCGAATAAAGCGTGGGGATATTGTGCTGGCGTCAGTTGGGGCGGCGAATCGGGATCCGGAGGTTTTTGAAGATCCGGAGACGTTCAACATTTACCGAACCGAGAATCGCCACCTTTCCTTTGGCGCCGGGTCGCATTTCTGTTTGGGCGCGGCACTGGCGCGAATGGAGGCGACGATCGCAATCGGGACGATCTTGAGGCGCTTTCCGGAATTGCAGGTCGAACGGACAAAGCTGAAATGGCAGAAGGGGTTAACCTTCCGGGGGCTCAAGGCGCTGCCGCTTCGATTTTGATCCGCGGAGATTGGAGCGCGACCCTCACCCCCGCCCTCTCCCGGGTACGGGAGAGGGAGTAGGTGGTTGTTGCCGCCGACGAGACTGACCGGCACGTGGGACTGGCTATTGCACCGGCGGGGTGGTGGCTTCTGAGGGCTCGCTTGGCTCGCTGGACGCGGGCGCAGCTTCGGAAGCAGCGGGCGCGGGCGCTTCGAGGGCTTGATCCTTCGGCTCCTTGCGCTCTTTTTTCTTGTTGACGGCCATTTCGGGGGGAAGGTCGTCGGGGATGTAGAGGATTCGGTGGCAGTTGGGACAGAAGACGAGGTCGTCGCGGGAGTGCAGCTTGTTGTACATATCCGGCACCAAGTCCATGTGACAGGCGGTGCAGATGTATTCTTCGCGGCGGCGGTCGGGGCGGGCGAGGGCGGAGAGGGCTTCGCCTTCATAGCGATCGGCAAGGCGCTCGAAGGCGGCCCGAGCCTTGGGCGAAACGGCTGAAGCGGCGGCGTCTCGAGAGGGCGTGAGGCGGTCAATCTCGGCCTGCAACTGCTTCACACGATCATCGATCTGGCTGCGCATCTGCTGGAGCTTGGCCTTCTCGGTTTCGTGCTGCGTCGTCAGTTCCTTCAATTCGCTCTGGAGCTTTTCGACCTGCTCCATCACGACCAGCGCCTGCTCTTCGATTTTGCCCTTGTCCACCTTGCCGGTGTTGATTTCGATCAGGAAGGCTTGGTATTCCTTGTTGTTCTTGGCGTTCTGCTGCTGGGCGCGGAGCTTTTCGATGTGAGCGTCTCGGGACTTGATGTCGAGGTCCAGGCTGCCGCCGCGCGTTTGCTGCTCTTTGAGCTGGGCCTGCGTGAGCCTGATGCGCTCGGCCAGATCGTTGGTCTTGCGGTCCTGGATTCGAACACCCTTGGAGGCGGCGTCCAGACGCGCCTGCGCCTCGCGGAGTTCCTGATCTGCTTCGAAGAGCTTGACCAAAGCGATGTTGGTCGGGCCCATAGGTAAGTTCCTCTTGTCAAAGACAGCTTGAAAGCCGCGAGGGCGGCGAAATCGTCGAGCCCTGCATTATTGCCATTCGTCGGCTAATGAAAAGGGGGAGCGGGAACAAAGTCTGGCGCGCCTGCGAGAGCGGCTGATAGGTGGATCGCTTTTCAGCGGCGGTTCTGTCTCTATCATCGGAGCCATGCACAGTTTGTTGATCGCGCTGATGATTTTTAGCCTGCGGATTGCGGACGTTTCGATCGGGACGATTCGCGTCATTTACACCGTTCGCGGGAAGCGTGTGGCGTCGATGGTGCTGGGAGTTTTCGAATCGGCGGTGTGGATCTTCGCGATCTCGCGGTGCATGACATACGTGAACCAGGGGGACCCATGGGCGATTTTGGGGTGGGCGGTGGGATTCGGCACGGGCACGGCGGTCGGGATTACGCTGGACCGATGGATGGGCCAGGGGACGGTGCTGATGCGGGTGATCACGCAGCATGCGCACGCGCACCCGCTGCGGACGGCGATGATGGCGCAGGGGTTCGGCGTGACGGCGCTGCATGGGGAGGGGCGGGATGGCGAGATTCGATTGCTGTTCGTCGTCGCGCCGCGAAAGCGGACGAAAGATCTGCTCCACATCATTCAGCAGATGGATCCCCACGCGTTTATCACCGTCGATCCGGTGAGCGAGGCGATCGGCGGGTATGTGCCTGTGGCGGCTGAGGCGACCGTGCTTCGGAAGTAACGGGCGCCGGTTTTTCAACGGATCGCGCCTTACGGGATCTGACGTTGCTTCAGGGCTTCGTCCAGCGCATCCATAATGTGCAAGTCGACGGTCTCGTCGAATTTCCGCGCGAACCACTCCTTCGCATTCAGCAGCTCGTCGCGATCCTCGATGGTGAAGACCTTGGGGTGCCAGCCGCCGGTCCAGACCACTTTGCGCATGGGCTGCGTGATGACTTTCTCGCGCAGCGGCCCGTGCATCAGGATGTTCTGGAAGATCAGCTCATCGGCGCAGAGGGAGAAGCGGAAGGTTTTGTGCATCTGCTTCGACAGCTTGGAATGGGCGATGAATTCGCAGGCTTCGCGGGTGAGGACCCATTGATTGGAGCCCCAGAACACCTCGAAGCTGGGCCACCTGCGGCGCCAGAGTTTTTTCATTTGGCCGCGCCAGGGCGCCCACCAATGCTCGAGGCGCTTTTTGGGATTTTCCGACGCCTCCTTGAAGCGCAGGACTTCCATGTAACTTTTATCGATTTCACCTTGCGCGAGGATTTGTGCGAGCTCGGGCTGGGATTTCAGCGGGTAATCCTGGCCGCTGAGGTTGAAGCAGTAGGCCCAGTCTTTGGAGAGTTCAAGAGCCTTGGCGATGGCTTGGGTTTGGACGAGCGCGAGGCGCCAGGAGCCCCAGATGATGTTGTCGGAAGGGATGACGGCGCTGAGCGTGTGGGATGCGGCGAAGTCGCGGGCGACGTCATGCACTTCACGCGGGGCTTTTACGTCGACATGGATGACGTAGGTGTTGCCGGGCCAGTAGATGGCGTCGAGCATCCGCCGAAGCTGGAGGGGATTTTTGTGGGCGGTGATGACGTAGGCGATTTTCAAGAACGGATTTCTCCTCAAACAAGTTATCGGCTGAAGCGGCGCGTCTTTCCACAACGGGGCAGGACAGACAACGGGGCTTAAGGCCGAATGTCCTGGGCCGCGATGGAGTAGGGCGCGAGGGTGTTTCCGCCGGCGGATTGGGCTTGCGCGTTGTCGTTGAACCAGAGGAGTTGGGTGGGGCTGATGAGCGTGGCGAAGAGGTTGTTCTCTTTACCGTCGAGCGTGACCATGGCTCGCGTGGCGGGGGAAAGCTGACGGGACTTGAGGAGGGATTGGCAGATGAAGTCGCGGTATTCGGGGAGCTTGGGGTCGCCGTCGAAGATGGCGACGTTGCCGGCTTTGAGCATGGGATCGCCGAAGAGTTGTTCGGCGGAGGATTCGTCGCCCTCGACGGTGCGCGGGCGGCCGATGCCGGTGGCGTAGAGGATGAGCAGTCCGTTCTTCTGCGCCTTGGTGATCTCGTCGAGGGTTCGCGCTTCGATGGTGTTGCCGACGAGAAAGACAAGCGCCTGAACTTTCTTCAGGCCGCCATCGAGAACCTGCCGGTCGCTGAGATAGGCGAAGTCGAAGCGGTCGCGCAACTTGGCGGCCTGGTGGAGGAAGGGCATGGAGGTGTTCAGCTTGATCCAGGTGGAGGGGTAATAGACGGCGATTTCGGTGATGGGGTCCCGCTGTTTCCATTCACTGCCCCAGCGGAGGAAGGCTTGGGTTTGGGCGGGTGAGTCGAAGAGGTTGCCGTAGTAGTAGTGCAGTCCGCGTGCGCCGGACGCGGTGGCGTTGTAGATTCGGGCGACGACACCGCGCGCGTCGACTTGTGCGGCGGGTTCGTAGCTGAAGTAGTTGTTGTAGTGCCGCGAGGCGGACGCGACCCAGCGGGTGATGGAACAATTGTTGGCGTAGTCGCTGTCTTCGTTGGTGATGCGGACGCCAGCGCCGGAGAGCGCGGCGATGCGGCATTGCTCGCCGAAGTCTGCGCCGTGCTCGGGAGGGGCGTGGCCGCCGGTGCAGAGGTAGATGTCGCCCCTGGGAAAGTTCTTGCGGGTTTCGCTGATCCAGAACTGAGCGTAATCGGTCATGGACTGCTGATACCAGTCGACGAAGTCGATCCAGGCGCGATCGCTGGGAGCGTCTTTTTGCAGGAAGGGCCGGATCATGTTGATCTCGCGGGCGTTCTCGCCCCAGGCGCGGCGGAGCTTGGGGCTGGCGCCGTACTTTGCGGTAAGCCAATCGCGGAAGCTGGTGACTGCGAAGGGATCATTCGCCCAGTAGCCGGGGTGGGTGTGGTACTTGCCATGGACGCCGCTGGTCCAGTCGTTTCCGGTGGCGGGGTAGATCGCTTCGCCGTAGTTTCCAGTGACCCCCAGCAGGATCGATTCAATGGTACCGGTGTCGCGATAGTGATCGCAGAAGGCTTTGATGAAGTCAGCGACGTGCTGGCGCATGGCCGGGTTCCAGAGCGACTGCACATCGGATTCTTCGTTGTGTTCCACGCAGACGTAGCCCTGGGAGCCGAACTTCTGGTGGTACCAGTCGGGAAGGCTGTAGGCGGAACCGCAGATGAGGAACGGGACCCACTTCATGCCATGGCGGCGGTAGACGTCGACGAAGCGGTCGTAGACGGAGAAGTCCCACTTGCCGGGTTCGCGCTCGCAGAGGTTCCAGCGCACGTAGACTTCATGGCTGGTGACGCCAAGCGCCTTGAGCGCGGGCATGGCGCGCTCGAGGGCCTTTGCATGAAAAGCGGCGTCTTTGTCGCTCGTCGGATCAAAGCCGCCGATGATGAGCTGCTGATGGGCTCCGATTTTGACCGCGGGTTCGATGGCGGCGCCGGCGGCGAGCTGGCTCCAAAGGTCCGGCTTGGAGGGGGAGATTTTGAGGGAGCGGATGATCGGTTTGCCGCCGGTGATGCGGAGGTCTGCCCTGAGGTTTTGGCGGTTGGCAAAGCGGGGGTTGCGCAGCTCGTAGACGGCGGTATTCCAGGTGCGCGAGCCGATCGCGGGGGCGGCGGCGTGGTCTTCGGCGGCTTGATAGGCGTCAAGTGTTTCGTCGCCGTTTTTGCTGTCGTACTGGATCGTGGGGAGGATGCCGAATTGCTGGTCGAGGTACTGGAGGGTGGCGTAGAGGGGTCCGGTGGGTTTGAGGTTGTCGTCCACGTCGAAGTAGAGGTAGCTGGCGCCTTTGATTTTGGTGGCGACGGACACGCAGGGCTGACCAGCTATCTCGTCCCGGGCGTTGACGCCATCGCCGCCGGAGAGCAGGTGGAGGTTGTCTTCTTCGTACGCACCTGGGGTGACGGACCAGGAGGCCGTGAAGGCGTTGCGAGTGGTCGGTGCGGTGGTTGAGGTGGTGGCGGGCGCGGGGATGTCGCCACAGAAAGTCCGGCGCGTTAGACACATCAGGATTAACGCGATGGCGAGGCGGCGGCTGTTTGTCATGCGTGTTCCGGCTATCATCGATTTCTACGCGCTATGCTGCCGGTTGTTTTACATCATGGCTTGATGGGGTTCACGAACCTGGGGATCGGGAACTATCGGTTGTCGTATTTTCGCGGGATCGACCATGCGATCCAGGAGCGGGGGCATCCGATCATCATCCCGTCCGTGCATCCCACCGGCGGGATCGCGCTGCGGGCGCGCCAGCTTAAAGCATACATCCTGCGCAGCATGAAGAAGCTGGGGCTGGAGGACCGGCGCATTATCCTCATCGGGCATTCGATGGGCGGGCTCGATGCGCGGTACATGATCTCCAGGCTGGGGATGGCCGACCGGGTGGCGGCGCTGCTGACGGTCTGCACCCCCCACCGCGGGAGTCCGTATGCGGATTGGTGTTTGCTGAACCTGGGAAAGCGCATGGGTGGCCTTCGATTGATGAAGATTTTGCGGCTGGATGTGCAGGCGCTTTCGGATCTGACGACGGCGAACTGCGCGCACTTTAACGCAGAGGTGCCGGATGACGCGGGGGTGCGATATTTTTCGGTGAGCGGCGCGCGGCCGTGGACGAAGGTGCCGCCGTTTGCGATGCACGCGTGGCGGGTGATCACGGCGCTGGAGGGAGACAACGATTCGCTGGTGTCGGTGACAAGCTCAAAATGGGGGAAGCACCTGGGGGTGTGGCCTTGCGATCACTGGCACAGCATTAACCATCGATTCATTGTGGAGCTTAGGAACGGGACAGGAAATATTGCGCCGTATTATTTGAAGGCGCTGGATGAGGTGACGGCGGCGGTGGAAGTGGTGGAAAATTCCCCCGAGAGGCGGGCGCCGCTGACATGAGCAAAGAAGAACCCACGGAGCGTGCTCCGTGGGCGTTCGTCTTTTGATTGTTGTCGATCCCGTTTACGAGCGGGATGCGATCGCGGCACTGATTGGCTTGATGACCTTGGGAAGGATGTGCGAGTGGCAGAGCGCTTCGGCGCGGTCGGCCATGTCGCTGAGCATCTTTTCCATCGGGTCGCGCGGGCGGTCGCCCCAGTAGCGGCGGAGTATGAGGTACACGCTGATGCAGTCTTCCGCGTAGTCGCCGGTGCGCACCTGGTAGCTGTTGGTGCGCGTGACGATGTCGATGCGCGCCTGCAAGCGGCAGTCGTCGCTGAGCGCCACAGTGACGGTCGGCTGAAAGTCCACGGCGCGAGCGCCTTCTTCTTCCGTCAGGCACGTGAGCGGAGATTCGCAGAAAAGGCTCTCCGCAATCACTTCGTCGTGATTGCCGGAATAGGCGAGATCGAAGCCGAAGAGGACGTCGAGATAGTCGATCTCGACCGGTGAGATGCCAAGCTGATACGGCGCCTGCTCGAGCATGAGCGTGTGGAGCTTGAGCGCATCTTCGACCGTCGCGGGATTGACGTGACCGGACGAAAGGCGTTTGGCTTCGATACTGGCCCAGCGATAGCTTTCGCCGGAGCGGTCTTCTTCGAGATTCAGCTCACCATTATCGTTCTTGCGGAATCGCGTCATTCGGGGGAAGGACTTCTGAATCCGTTCAAAGAAGTGGAGGAGTGTTTCTCGATTGTGGGGCAGGTTCATTTGTGAACCAAGCCTCATGTTGATGTAGAAATCTTCGCAGAATGACGCGAATGGATGTGACATATCTTCTCCCTGAGCCCGGGGACTCGCATCCGGTTAGACGCACAGCACACCTGAACGATTGTGTCTTTTCCCGTTTCTCGACTCCTCGTCAAGACGCGCCTCGCAAGTGAGGCCGCTAAACAAACGAAGGCGAGAGAGACACAAGTGCGTCTACCGGATTATCGGTCCGACCGCCCACCTGAGTGTAGCGGATCATGACTAGGACGAAAGATCAGAGGTTATGGTTCGTTGACGTTAAAAAACCCTCGTTTACAACACGTAAATGGCGAAACCGGTGTATGCCCTGGTGGGGGAGGATTCTTTTCTGCAATTGCAGGAGCTAGGTCGGATCGTGCGGGAATTGCCCGCCGACACGCAACGCACGGACTATGATGGCGAGCAGGCTCAACTGGCGGAGGTGCTGGATGATCTGCGATCTTTCGCGATGTTCGGGGGCGGGAAGCTCGTTGTGGTGCGAGCGGCGGATGATTTTGTAAGCCGTTATCGGGAGCAGGTTGAAAATTATCTGGCAGCGCCGAGTGATTCGGCGACGCTGGTGCTGCGGATGAACTCGCTGCCGAAGGTGCAGCGGGTTTACAAGCTGATTACGAAGGTGGGCGAGGTGGTGGAATGCTCGCCGCCTAAAGATCTGGCGAAGTGGGCGATCGAGCACGCGAAGAAAACGCAGGGCGTGACCATGACGCTGGACGCGGCGAAGTTGCTCGCAGAGCTGATCGGGGACGACATGGGGAAGCTGGATACGGAAATCGCCAAGCTCGCGCTGTGCGCGGATGATCAAAAGATCACGCCAGAGGTGGTGGACGAGAACGTGACGAATCAGCGCGATCGCGAGATGAAAGAGCTAACGGCGGCGATTGCATCGGGTGACACGGCCGAGGCGCTGCGGCGATGGCAGGAACTATTGCGCAGCGATCCTTCCAGCGAGTTCCGCGCTGTGACCTGGCTGGCGATGTGGCTGGAAGATGTGCGGCTGTTTTTGAAGAACCCGGGGGCGGCGGGGAAGCTGATGTGGAAGTACCGCAACATTGATGCGTTCAAGCGCGTCGCGAATGGCATTGGGAAGCAGGGGTTGCCGCGGCTGGTGGATCAACTGGCGGAAGTGGACTTCCATTCCAAGACGGGGGTCGGGGATTTCGCGGAGAATGTGGAGCGGTTCATTCTGTCGCTGGAAGTGAAGTGAGAAGAAGCATGGGCGAGACGCCCATGCCACGCCCGAAGAGCCGCGTCAAGGGCCGGTGTCCTGGATGTCGTAGACTTTGTAGTGGTCGACCTGGGGGCGAATGTGGTCCTTGAGCAATTGTTGGTGGCGCGGGTGGGTCAGGTAGTGGTTGAGGTCTTGTTCATTGCGGAACGTGAAGACGAGGGCGAGGTCGTAGGAAGAATCGACGACGGGGCGGGTGGAGGGGATGGCGGTGCCGGCGGAGACATCGACTACGCCGGGGATGTCGCGGAGTTTCTTCGATTCGGTGATGAGCTGTTGGCGGATCTGCGCGTTGCCGGGCTGTTTCAGCCAGCAGATGACGACGTGGGTGATGCGCGCTTCAGTCCGGCGGGGAGGGGCTTGTGGGGATTGATGGGATTGGCAGCCCGTTGCCAGCAGAATCGCGCACAGCGTGAACACTCTCATCAGCTCTCCCGTTTGCAAGATTGCCGGCGACGATTCTGGCGTTGCGCTGGAGGACGGGCAACTTCACGCGCTTGGCGGCGCTTCCTTTGAGAACCTGGCGGTAGCGGTCGTCCGTCCAGTTGAGGACTTCATTTACGTCAAGCGTGCCGGTGGGGAAGCGAGGTGTGAGTTCTGGCATGTCGAACATCGGCGCCTTGCGGTTCCAGGGGCAGACTTCCTGGCAGATGTCGCAGCCATAGAGCCAGTCCCCGATCTGGGGGGCCAGCAGCTCGGGAATGTCGGCGCGGTGTTCGATGGTGAGGTAGGAGATGCACTTTCGAGCATCGAGTTTGTAGGGTTCGGTGATGGCGCCGGTGGGACAGGCTTCAATGCAGCGGGTGCAGGTGCCGCAGCGGTCGATGGCGGGGTTGTCGGGAGGGAGATCAAGCGTGGTGAAGAGTTCACCGAGGAGGAGCCAGGAGCCGATGCGCTCGTTGATGATGCAGGTGTTCTTGGCGAGCCAGCCGATGCCGGCGCGGGCGGCGAGTTCCTTTTCCATGACGGGAGCGGTGTCGACGGCAGCGCGGGTGTGGGCGCTGGGGACTTGCGCACGGAGCCAGTCTGCGAGCTGGTGGAGTTTGGGTTTGAGGATGTCGTGGTAATCGTCGCCGAGGGCGTAGCGGGCGATTTTGCCGTGGGAAGGTGGTTTCTGGGACGGTACACCCTCACCCCCGCCCTCTCCCGGATACAGGAGAGGGAGCAAGTTGCTCGTGAAGTGAGATTGCGAGGTTGATTGAGAACAGACGTTACCCTGCCCTCTCGCGGTATCCCGGGAGAGGGGAAGAGGGGGAGAATGCGCGTCGAGAGGGGCGTGGTAGTTGACGGCTACGCAGATGATGCTCTTGGCGCCGGGGAAGTAGACGGTGGGATCGGTGCGTTCCTGGAAGCGGTTGTGCAGGTACTGCATCGTGCCGGCG
>DASVUC010000173.1:0-14613 GCA_036387255.1 Tepidisphaeraceae bacterium
AAGGGAGGGACGAGGAAGGTAGGGATGAGCGGGAGCGGGAGGTGGATGCCACTGATCCCTCTTCGCCTTCACCCTCACTGCGTGCCTCCGTGCCTGATGCCTTCGTGCCTGTTCAAACCATTTTCGTCAGCGCCACCTTCAGCGAAGAAATCGAGAAGTTGGCGCGCCGCTACATGCGCAACCCCGAAAAGCTCATCGCGCCCGGCGCCGACGACAAACCCACCGTGGAGAAGGTGGAGCAGTATTACCTGAGCGTGCAGCCGTGGGACAAATACCGCCTGCTCAAGGCGCTGCTCGAACAGGAGAACCCCGACCTCGCCATCGTCTTCTGTAAAACGAAGCACGGCGCCCAGAAGCTGGCCAAGCGCCTCCACACCGACGGCATCGAGTGCCGCGAAATCCACGGCAACCTCGCCCAAAACAAGCGCGACCGAGTCATGAAAAACTTCCGAGGCGGCAAGTTCGACATCCTCATCGCCACCGACCTCGCCAGCCGAGGCATCGACGTCGCCGACATTTCTCATATTATCCAAGTGGACGTTCCTGAAGATCCAGAGGTGTATGTGCATCGCGTCGGGCGGACGGCGCGGATGGGGGCTCGGGGGAAGGCGTTTACGTTTATCACGCGCGATCAGGGGGAAGAGCTGACGAAGATCGAGAACCTGATCAACATGATCATCCCGCAGGCGGTGGTGGAAGGTTTTACCGCGCGGCCGACGCCGTCGGATTGGAGCGAGGAAGGGCGCGGAGGCCGGCGCGAGGGAGGGCTGCGGCCGGTGGAGGTGCCCAAGCGCGAGGGACAGGAAGCGGAGCCGCCGAACATCCCGCCGCATCCGCAGGTGACGCTCAAGCCGAAGGGGCTGACGATCGGCTCAAAGATCCCGCTGTCGCGCAGGCATAAGCGAAGACGATAAGGGGAAATTCGAAGCACGATCGTTCAACTTCCACGTTCGTGCCGCGCACGTGTGCATTGACTGGGGCCGCGTTTGACCCATGGGGGGCCCCCCTTTAAGGTCTGGCGTAATGAAAGGTTTTGCGCGCGTGCGGCTTCAGCTCATCGTTTCGATGGCGCTGATGTGCTTCCTGGCGTTTGTCGGGGGCGCGTACGTGGCTGAGTTTGAATATTTTCCGTACCCGGTATTCTTCAAGCCCGCCTTTGCTTACCTGCACGCGAAACAGCAGCGAAAAGTGATGGAGGAGACGGCGCAGGCGAAGGCGGAACAGGCGCGGCCGCAGGGGCAGGTGCTGGTTACGGCGACGCCGGCGGCGTGCGAGGGGTATACATTTCTGACTTACGATGTGAACCGTCCGTCGACAGCTCGGCTGATCGATTTGCAGGGGAACGTGGTGCATGAATGGCATCGTTCGCTACGGGAGATCTGGCCGAATCCGCCGCAGCGAGCGACGCCCGCGCCGGATACTGCGATTGCCTGGCGATACGGACAATTGCTGCCGAATGGCGACATCATCGTCACGATCAAGTCGTACGGTGATACGCCGGATGGGTACGGGCTGGCGAAGCTGGATAAAGATTCGAAGGTGATCTGGGCGGTGCCGGCGAATTTCCATCATCATTTTTCCCTGGCCCCTGACGGGCGGATCTTCGGGATCACCCATGAGTGGCGTGACACGGTGAAGCAACCGGTGAAGGGGGCGGGGTTTCTGCCGAAGCAGGTGCTGGAGGATTTTCTTGTCGAGCTTTCGCCGGAGGGGAAGGAGCTGTCGCGCGTTTCGCTGCTGGAAGCAATGGCGTCAGCCGGTACCCGCGAGCTGCTTGGGTCGGCGGTGTATGGCCCGCGAAGCTTGCCGAGCGCGGCGGCGTTTCGTGCTTACAAGGTGAACGACTGGGACCCGCTGCATCCGAACGACGTCGAATTTATTAGCGCGGAGTTCGCCTCGCATCATCCGTTGATGAAAGAAGGGATGCTGCTGATTTCACTGCGGGATTTGGATGCGTTGATTCTGCTGGATCCGGCCAAGCGCAGCGTGACATGGGCGATGCGCGGGCCCTGGGTTCGGCAGCATGATCCGGATTTGCTGCCGGACGGACACCTGTTGTTGTTCGACAATTTAGGAAATAACGTGGCGGGCGGGCCGACGCGGATTCTGGAGATTGAGCCGCAATCGGGGAAGGTGGCGTGGTCGTTTTCTGGGAAGTCGCGGCGCTTGCGGTCAGAGCGATCGGGCGGCGTTCAGAGGCTGCCGAACGGCAACACGCTGATCTCGGAAGATGATCGGGGGAAACTGCTGGAGGTAACGTCCAGCGGCGATACGGCCTGGGAATATGGAGATTCGCGCGTTCATCATGCGACGCGCGTGAGCAAGGAGTGGATCAAGTTTGCGCCGGCTGGGCACGGGATGGCGGGCAATACCGCCGCCACGACGACAGCGGGTGGAGCGGGTGGAGCGGGTGGAGCCGGTGCGCCCCGGGCGACGCAGCAGCCCGGTAGTGACGACGGGAGCTCTGATGAGTAATCATCCTTTGCTGGCTTACGTGGGGCCGGGGCCGGGACTCACAATGTTCTGGGCGTTTTTAGCGCTCATGGGAACGGTGGCGCTGGCAGTGTTGTCGCTGCTCATCTGGCCGATTCGCGTGCTGATGCGACGGATCAGGGGGGCGCCGCCGGAAGAAGCGCAGCCGCCGGCGGATCCCTCTGATGTCGGTGCGACGTCTGAAGATGTCAATCGCACCACCACCTCCCGGTGAGCGCGCATGTTTGATGATGCACTCGCTGTCTCCGACCTCAGCCACGCCATGCTGGTGGGGCTTCTGGGTGCGATCGTGGGGGCGGTGGCAATGCTGATTTACTGGAAGATCTCGCCGCAGGAGAGGCTTGTGGCGCTAAAGGGGGAGATGAAAGATTCACGCCGCGCGCTCAGTGCTTATGCCGGCACGGACGTGCGCGAAGTGTTGCGTTTGGCGGGGCGGGCGATTGCGCCGGCGCTGCGGCAATTGCTTCTCATTCTCGCCCCCACGCTGCTGGCGGCGGCGCCAGTGATTGTGACGATGATCCTGCTTCGCTCGTCCCACATGGCGTTCATGATCGGCGCGGCGGTAGCGACGCTGGCGATGAAGTTCGGCTTCAAAATCCATTGACGCGCAAGGGGCAGATGAGCACGGACTCTTTCGCGGTTTCGCTGGGGGATCACCTGATGTCGGGGGTTGTTCATCATGCGCGGCCGCTGTGGCGGGGGCTGGGACGGATGGAGTCGTGGCTCGTGCGCGAGCAGATCGCGCGGACGCCGATCACGCAGCCAATTTACGTGACAGGCTTAGCGCGCTCCGGTACGACGATTCTGCTGGAGATCCTGGCCTCGCATCCGCAGGTCGCGACGCACCAGTACCGGGATTTTCCGTTTCTGTTCATTCCGTACTGGTGGCGGCAGACGCTCGAACGGAGCGCGCCGGCGCCCCTCGCGGCGAAGGAACGCGCCCACGGCGACCGGCTGATGGTGAGCGCGCAAAGTCCGGAAGCGATGGAAGAAGTGCTGTGGATGAGTTTCTTTAAACAGCTTCACAATCCGACACTGTCGAACGTGCTCAATAGTTTGGTGTCGCATCCGGCCTTCGAGCGCTTCTATCGCGATCACATCAGCAAGCTGCTGCTCATCACCGGCCGCCAGCGGTACGCGGCGAAGGGGAACTACAACCTCACTCGACTGGAGTATCTGCTCAAGTTGTTCCCGGATGCGCGGTTCGTCCTGCCCATCCGCCGGCCGCGCGAGCAGATCGCTTCGCTGATGAAACAGCACCGCCTGTTCAGCGAGGCCGCGCGGGCGCATCCGCGGTCGGTGGCGCATCTGGATCGGGTGGGTCACTTTGAGTTTGGCGTTCACCGCCGCTGCATCAATCCGGGCGACACTCCCGCGATTGAATCGATTGAAGCGCTGTGGCGTGAAGGTCAGGAGGTGCGCGGCTGGGCGCGCTATTGGGCCACACTCTACCGTTGGGTCGCCGCACGGCTGGCCGCCAGCGACGCGCTCCGCCGGGCGACGCTGATCGTGCGGTATGAACAGCTGTGCGACCAGCCGGAGGAGATGCTCGAGGGGCTGCTCGATCATCTCAATCTTCCCGACGCGGCCGGCGAGCTGCGCCGACGATGGAGCCCGTCGCTGAAGCGCCCCGAGTATTACCAATCGCGCTTCACGAGCGATGAACAACGAGCGATCGATGAGGAAACGGCTCATGTCGCGGGGGAAATGGGCTGCGTCTAACAACCCGCGCCTGGAAAGAAGAGACCGCCACCGGGCCACTTAAGTTACCTTGCCGTTTCCAAAGGTGCGCCTACGGACCTTTCGGTAACGCAATTATCTTTTCTCGCCGTGATCAGCTTCAGCAAAATAGATGCTCTCACATCAAGAGAGGGCTTAATCCATGAATTGGCGCTATCTCACGATCTGGTCCATGGTGTTCATCTCTGCGTGTGGCTGTGCTTCACGAGAGAGAGGTCATGCATACCAGCGGGTTGCGAAGGAATGGTCAAACGCAATCCGCGCCACGCAAGCCTCCACGCGTTCCTGATGTACGCGAGACCCTTCCGCATGCATCCCGAACGACTCTCAATGCACTACGAACGATTCCCCGTGCACGAGAGACGCCTCCGCATGCATCACGAACGATTCCACGCGCATCCCGAACCCTTCTGCATGCACGGTCAACGACTCCGCGTGCATCGCGAGCAGCTCCGCATGCATCACCACCGGCTCCCCGTGCAGGCTGAACGGTTGACGGTGAATCCGCAGGGCGGAGCAACCCTAATCCAGCTAAGGAAGAAGACGACGGGGCTTCAACTGGGGGCTCGCCGCCGCCCCCAGACCCCCGCGCGGGGGCTCACCTCCCCGTCCCCTCATTAGAGGTCTCTGATGTTGCGTGGCTGGTTCCTTGCTCTATTCTCCAACGGAGGAAGTATAGTTCGAGGACATTACAGGAGAGGGTCATGCCCGAAATCATCTTGGAAGGCACCACCCCCGCCGAACGTGGATCGCGTCAATTGGTAATCCGTACCGCTGACGCGAGCGGCGAAGGTGATGTAGTCTCGCTTTGGATTCGCCCGCCGGGTGGAGCTGCGTCGGCGGGCTGGGAAATCCGCCTGGATCGAGCCGAGCTGTTAGCCGCGCTTCGGCAGTTGCACATCATTCGGTAGCCATGACGGGAACATCTATGCCGCGGAACACGGCGAATCTCATTAGATGCCCGGACTGCGGAAACTGGTTGAGCTTGCGCGCCAATGCCTGTCCCAACTGTGGGGGGAGCCAAGGGGACGGGGGGAGCCAAGGGGACGGGAGTCATTTCACTGACTTCGAGGTCGATCACCAACGGGAAACTACTCCCGTCCCCCTCGCATTGTCAGGGAGGTACCATGACCGTTGCTGAACTGGCTGAGAAGCTCAAGACGATCCCGGGCGCGGAAGGCATTTAATCGCTAGACGGCCGCGACGTGCGCGAGGGCATTATGTTGACCCGAGCCGGTGGGAAGTGGACTACGCACACGACTGGAGAACGAGGCGACCGCGGCTCCTTCAAGACTTACAACACCGAGGACGAAGCGTGCCGAGCGATGCTGTCGGAGATCGAACCGGAGGCTCGTCGTGGTTGGAACTTTGCCCACGGACGCGGCTATGTTGATGATCGCACATGATGCGGATGCCACGGGGGCGGATGCCACGGGGACGGGAGTCATTTCAGCAGCTGGCGAACCTCACATCGGAGGGGCTTGAATGAGGGGAAGGAAGAGAAGAGTGGAAGTGGGGTCTGGTCTCCGGCTCTGAGGCTCAGGAGGCTCAAAGGGGACATCCACAATCTCCACGACCGAAGACCAAAGGGGAGAAAACCAAAGGCGTCAGGTCCCAATCTGCGTCAATCTGCGTCATCTGCGGATCGTTCTGGATTCGTGTGCATTCGTCCGATTCGTGGGGATTCGTGTTCCCGTCTTCGGCTGGCCGGTTCATTCACCACGATCACGGAGGAACGCGGAGGAACACGCAGATCCGCGCAGACCCCTCCTCTCCGTGCAACTCCGTGATCTCTGTGGTGAGCGCGTTCGAGGATCAGGCTTGATCATCCCCGCGCGGGCGAAGAAGCTTGATCGGATGCGATGGACTCAATGGATCGTGGTGGCGTGCGTGCTGGTGGGCGGGTGGCGTTCGGCTGCGCCTGCGGCGGCGGGGGGGCCGCGGATGAATGTGGTGCTGATCGTGGCGGATGATCTGGGGTGGAGAGATTTAAGCTGCTTCGGCTCGACGTTTTATGAGACGCCGAACTTGGATCGCCTGGCGGCTCGCGGGGTGAAGCTGACGAGTGCTTATGCGGCGCCGGTCTGTTCGCCGACTCGGGGGAGTTTCCTCACCGGAAAGTATCCGGTTCGGCATGGGGTGACGGATTTTATCCGGTATCGGAGGGAGCCGGGGGCTTATTCGATGACTCAGCAGGGGTTTGTGACGCCGGTGATGGAGGATCGGTTGCCGCTGAAGGAGGTGACGATCGCGGAGGCTTTGAAGGAGAAGGGGTACGCGACCTTCTTCGCGGGGAAGTGGCATCTGGGGCCGAAGGGGGCCTGGCCGGAGGACCAGGGTTTTGACCTGAACAAGGGCGGGTATGCGGGAGGGCATCCGGCGGGCAAGGGCGGGTACTTCCCACCATACGGAAATCCAAACTTGTCGGACGGGCCCAAGGGCGAGCATCTGGATGAACGGTTGGCGGCGGAGACGATTTCGTTCATCGAAAAGCAGCAGGCGGAGAAGTCAGACCAGCCGTTCTTCGTGGAGTTCGCGCTCTACTCGCCGCACACGCCGCTGATGGCGCGGGAGGAGTTGATCGAGAAATATCGGAAGAAGGCGGAGAAGCTGGGGATCACCGAGTCAAAGTTTGGCATGGAGGGGAAAGTCAAAGTTCGGCAGAATCAGAATCAAGCCGTCTACGCGGCGATGCTGGAGACGATGGATGGGGCGGTGGGGAGGGTGATCGAGGCGATCGATCGGCTGAAGCTGAGTGAGAACACGGTGATCATCTTTGTGAGCGACAACGGCGGGCTGTCGACGGCGGAGGGTTCGCCGACGAGCAATGTGCCGCTGCGCGGGGGGAAGGGTTGGGTGTACGAGGGAGGCGTGCGCGTGCCGGCGATCGTGGTGGCGCCGGGGGTGACTCGCGCGGGGACGACCAGCGATGCGATGGTGTCCTCGACGGATTGGTATCCGACAATTCTGGAACTCGCGGGACTGCCGCCGCGGCCGGAGCAGCATGTGGATGGCGTGAGCGTCACCAAGGCGCTGCGGGGAGAGAAGTTCGAGCGCGGGCCGATCTACTGGCACTACCCGCACTTCGCGAACCAGAAAGGTTTCGCGGGCGGCGCGGTGCGCGAGGGGGATTTCAAGCTGGTGCAGAATTACACCGACGGCAAGGTGGAACTGTTCAACCTGAAGGAAGATATCGGGGAGACGAAAGATCTGGCGTCCGAGCAGGTTGAAAAGAGGAATGAATTGCTCGGGAAATTGAAGGCTTGGCAGAAAGGGGTGGGGGCCCAGTTCCCAAGGAAGGTGGAAGGGGAGTAACGCTCCAGAAAATCGCGCGGCGCATCCGATAACCGGAAAGGGTGCCTTTGCGCGCCGATGGAGCCGTGACGTCATGATCAAGAAGCTGATTGTCCTGTTAATTGTAATGGTGGGTGTGGGTGCGGCTTATGGACAAGCTGCGTTCATGGGAAGCGCGACGGAGAATAAGTCCGCGACCACGAAACCAGCTGAGCCCGCTTCGCAGGCGAATGGGCCGCAGACGTTTGCGCAGGTGTTCGCGAACACCCGATTGGCAAAGCTGGCGCAGGGCCAGCAGGTGTCGCTGGAAGATCTGCGCGATCCGGCGTTCTGGATCGACACGATTCGAGACCTGATCATCGCGATGGTGGGGTTCGTGCCGCGGATTATGGTGGCGCTGCTGTTTCTGCTGGTTTTTTGGGCGATTTATCGGGCGGTGCGGCGGATTATCGTAGGTTCGATGAAGAAGGCCAACGTTGATCCTTCCATCCGCGAGATGCTCGGGCACCTGGTGAAGTGGTCCATCATGGGCTTCGGCATCGTGATCGCGTGCAACCAGATCGGGATCCAGATCGCGGCGCTGCTGACGGGAGTGTCGATCATCGGCCTGGCGATCGGTTTCGCGGCGCAGGAAACGCTAGCGAACTTCATCGCGGGCGTGGTGATCTTCTGGGATAAGCCGTTCCGGGTGGGGGATTGGATCGAAATCGATGGGGTCTTCGGCCAGGTTCAGCGCGTGACGTTTCGCTCGACGAGGGTGCTGAGCCTGAACGGCGAAGCCGTGGTGTTCCCGAACACGCACATGCTTTCGACAAAGGTGAGCAACCATTCGACGCATCCGCTGACGCGTGTAACCGTCGCTATTGGCATAGCTTATAAGGAATCAATTGACGATGCCCGGCAGGTGCTTCTGCGCCTTGCCGCGGGGGATACGCGTGTGGCATCCGACCCGAAGCCACAGGTGGTGGTGGATGCATGTGCGGACAGCGCCGTCAACCTGCTGCTGCGGTTCTGGATCGTGGATGAATCGATTGAGTTTGCGATGCGACACGAGTATCTGGAGAAAGCGAAAAATGCGCTGGATGAAGCAGGGATCACGATCCCGTTCCCCCACATGCAGATCCTGATGGAGCGGAAAGCGGAGGAGGCGGAGCTGCGGAAAGCGGGGTAAGGGCAGGAAATCCGAAGCACGAAGATCGAAATCAAACAAGGTTCGAATGTGAAAATGTCGAAGGCCTGAAACGACACGTTTGCCGTTTCGGGCCTTTCTGCTTTCCGTCATTTGGATTTGTTTCGGTTTCGGATTTCGTATTTGGGGTTTCGGAGTGGTGCTTCGATCTTTGGCGAGGGGGGCGGAGGGGTGAAAGATTATCGTGACCTGCGCGGCACCGTTGATACGAACGATTTTATTTGCATGGCTTTACACCTTCGCTTACGATCCGCAGCGCCTTGGGCGGACCCGGCTTTACGGGCGTTTGCAGCGCGTCTTGTTGTTCCCTCGCGCTGCTGACATTGGCCACCGGTAAGGCGGTTGGAGCGGTCCGATTCCAGAGTGTTACGCACCAGGGATTTTACACCAGACTGGTTTTCCCGCGCATGCCCCGACTACCCGATACGACGAGTGCGACAGGTCTCGGATGCGAGATCGTCGCTCTTGCTTCGTTGCCAGTAGGCGATGATCGTCAGGCCAATGACGAACTCTTGATCGGGCGGTAGGTAGCCTGATGCGCGGTGTTTATTTCGGCTCACTCGCGTGAGCCGGTGGCTTAAGGAGGAACCCCGTGTTCTTCAGTAGCTTCGGAGTTGGCTCGCGTTCGGCTACACAAACGAATTCCCAAGGTGAAAGGCGGGGGCGTCGATCGCGCCTGGCGACGATCACGCTGGCTACGGCGCTGGCGGCGCCGGCGGTGATGATCGTCTACTCGCAGGTGCAGCCGGCGGCGGCACAGCAGTCGAGCACCGACCCGGCGCAGCAGTTGCAGCAGGGGATTAAGCAATACAACGCCAAGCAGTACGAAGAAGCGCAGCAGACGCTGAGCGCGATCAACGCCGATCTGCTCAGTGCGTCGAACCAGTCGATGCTTCGCGACACGCTCGCTCGGGCGCAGTCGGCGGCGGAGCAGCGGCAGGCGGCACGCGCGGAGTTCGAGGCAGGCGAGCGTGCGCTTCAGGGCGGCATGGCGACCGAAGCGGCGAACCACTACCGCGCAGCGGCTGGAAATGAATATGCCGACTCGGGCACCAAGCAGAAGTCGCAGGAGCAGCTGGCCCTGGCGCGCTCGATGCTGGAAGCCAAGAGCGGCGATCTGAAGGCGACGTATCGCGATGCGGTGGCGGATTACAAGGCCAATCGCTTCAACGATGCGCGGACCAAGTTCGAAACGCTTCAGGCGGCGAACTACAAGGCGGGGCTGTTCGAGAAGAGCCCGGGGGATTACCTCAAGGACATCAACAAGAAGGCGCCTGCTCCGGCGCCCACGCCGAACAATACCAACGTGGCGGTGGCGCCGGTTGCGCCTGTCGCGCCCGCGCCGGCCATGACGCCCGCGCCGGCTCCGGCGCCGACGGTTGCGCCAAACGCGGCATCGGGAACGGTGGCGACGGGGAACGTGCCGGCGAATGCTCGTCCCGCTCCGGCGATGACACCGGCCCCGGCGATGACGCCGGCTCCGACCGCCAACCCCTCGGCGCCAATGGCAGCGAATGGAAACGTCGCGTCTCCGACGGCATCGCCCATAACGCGTACGCCGGCCCCCGCTCCCGTCAACGCGGGTGGTCCCGCGCCGACACCGGCTCCGGCTGCGGTGGCTTCGGTTCCGCCGCCCACCACTCCCATGCGGCCCACCGACACAACGACGGTGGCGGACGTCAATCCGCCGACGGCGACGCAGCCGCCGCCGATCAGCGAAAATCAGGGTCCGGAAGAGCCGATCGTTTCTCGCGCCAACGCCAAGGATCTCTATAAGCTGGCGAAGAGTCAGTACAACAAGGGCGACTGGGTCGCGGCCCGCAAGAACTTCCTGGCGGCGCAGGCCGCGGGATACAAGCCCGGTCTGTTTGAGGACAGTCCGCGGAAGTACCTGGAGCGGATGGATCGGAAGGAAGAATCCGACCGTCGCGCCGCCGAAGCGGTGGCGCAAAACAACGCGCGTCAGTCGCCTCCGGTGGTGGTTGCGCCGGTCGTGCAAAACACGACACCCGCGCCCGCGCCGGTGGCTCAGAACACGACCGCCGCGCCTGGAACGGGCAACGCCGCGATTGGCGCAGCGCCTGGTACGGGTACGACCGGTGCGATTGCGCCGGGAACAGGCACCAATGCGATGGTGGGCAACACCGGCGCCGCGCCCCTGGCCGCGAACGGAAACGTCGCAACGCCGAACAACACGGGTGGCGTGAACACCACCGGCACGATCCCGCGAACGGGAACGGCTGCCGCGCAGAACACGGCGCTGGCGCAAGCCCGGCCTTCGCCGGTTGCACCGGCACCCGCGCCGTTGAATCCCGCGCCGACGGCTGGGAATCCAGCGCCCGCGCCGATCACGCCGGCGCCGGTTGCTCCGACGCCTGCGCCCGCGCCGATAACCCGGACGCCCGCGCCGGCGCCCACGCCCGCTCAGACGCCGACACCCGCACCAGTGGTTGCGCCGACGGTCGTCCGCGGCGCTCCCGCGAATGCTCCGGCGAACAATGCCGAGGAGCTTGCGGCGACGGCCCGCATGCAGCAGGCAAGTGCCGAGCAGCGCACGGCTGAAGCGCGCCGCGTGGTGGAGCAGGCGCGTACGGCAGAAAGCCAGCAGAACTACGCCGAGGCGCTCAACCTGTACACCCGTGCACTGGATCTGGATCCCAACAACACCTACGCCCGACAGGGTCGCAGCAACATGCTGACCATGACGGGTCGCGCTGCTCCTGCTTCGCAGTTGGATGTGCAGGAACGCCGCATCCGGATCGCTCGGCAGGAGATCAACTACCAGTTCGATCAGTCGATGCAGGAGATGCGCGCCGCCATTGCTCGGAACGATTACACGGCCGCGCAGGACGCGCTGAACCGCGCCCGCGTCGCTCGCAATGCAAATCCCAACGTCTTCACGCCGGAAGAAATGCGGACGTTTGATGCCCGGCTGGCGACGGCGCAGTCGTCGCTGACGACCGGTCAGCAGGAGTTCCAGCGGCTGGAGGGCCAGCGCCAGGCGCGGGAGACCGCCCAATCACTGGCTGAAGCGCGTCAGCAGCAGGAACGTGAGCGCGTTCGCACGGTTGCCGATCTGACCCGCAATGCGCGGCAGCTCATCAACGAGACGCGCTACAAGGAAGCGCTGGACGTGCTGGACCAGATCCTGGTGCTCGATCCGACGAACGACTACGCCTCGGGCATTCGTCCGCTGGTGGAGGACAAGGCGCTGATCCAGGAACAGCGGCGTTACCGCGAAGACTTCGAGCGGCAATTCACCCGCCAGCTCAACGCGTCCGAAGAGAAGAAGATCCCGTACGACGACATCCTGCGGTACCCGACCAACTGGCCGGATATCTCGGAGCTTCGCGACCAGACGACGAGCCAGGAGCTTGGGCGCGGGTCGGTCGATGCCCAGACACAGGCGCAGCTTGATAAGAAGATCCCGGAAATTCGCTTTGAGAATGTGGCGTTCGACACGGTGGTGGACTTCCTCCGCGATATGAGCGCGGCGAACATCTTCGTGAACTGGCGCGCCCTCGAGCAGAGCGGCATCGACCGCAACACGCCGGTGTCGACGCGGCTGCATGACGTGAAGTTCGCCAAGGCGCTTCAGACGATCCTGTCGGACGTCGGCGGCGGCACGGTGAAGCTGGGTTACACGGTTGACGAAGGGGTCATCACGATCTCGACCGATGAAGACCTGAGCCGCAATACGCTGACCCGCGTGTATGACATCCGCGACCTGATCATCGACGTGCCGGACTTCGTCGGCCCGAACGTTCAGCTTTCGAACGTGGGCCAGGGCGGCGGCGGCCGGTCGGGCGGCGGTGGTAACACCAGCCTGTTCTCCGACAGCGGCACCAACGATAACGCCACCAACACCCAGCCCAAGACGCGCCAGCAGCTTGTTGATGACATCATCAAGTTGATCACAGAGACGGTTGCCGCTGATAGCTGGCGTGAGGCGGGCGGGACGATCGGCTCGGTCCGTGAGTTGTCGGGCCAGCTCATCGTGACGCAGACGCCTGAGAATCAGCGCCAGCTGCAAAACCTGCTCGAGCAGCTCCGCGAAACGCGTGCGATCCAGATCACGATCGAAACCCGCTTCCTGACGGTTCAGCGGAACTTCCTGGAAGACATCGGCTTCGACGTCGACGTGCTGCTGAACCGCGATCGCGACGCCAACTCGAAGTGGAGCACGATCCCGATCACGCAGGACTCGATCATCTTCACGTCGAACCCGGCGACCGGTTTGCCCGGCTCGATCACGAACGTAAACAACGGCAACACCTCCGGTGGCGCCACGGGCCGAGGCTTGGCGAGCTTGGCGCTGTCAGGAACGTACTTGGATAACTTTGCCGTGCAGTTCCTTCTCCGCGCCACGCAGGCGGCGCAGAGCTCTACGCTTCTGACGGCGCCGCGTCTGACGCTGTTCAACGGTCAGCGGGCGTACGTGGCGGTGACCCGCGTGACGGCGTACGTCTCGGACCTTGAGCCGGTCGTGGCGCAGGGCGCGGTGGCGTTCAATCCGCAGATCAGTCTCTTCCCGTCGGGTGTCGTGCTTGACGTGCAGGCGACGGTGTCGGCGGATCGAAAGTATGTGACGCTGACGCTGCGGCCCACCCTCACAACGCTGCTCGACCTGCTCCCGTTCACCTTCCAGAGCACGGAAGGCACCGCGGGAACCACGCAGCCCACCGGCGGCGGAACCACCGTGATCGACAATGGCCTTGGTGGAACAAACAACGCGGCCGGTACCATCCAGACGCCGATCTTCCAGCTCACACAGGTTCGCACCACCGTGAGCGTGCCAGACGGCGGAACCCTGCTGCTGGGCGGTCAGACCCTCGCCGGCGAGATCGAACGCGAAGCCGGCGTGCCCGTGCTGAGCAAGATCCCGTTCCTCAAGCGGCTGTTCACGAACCGTTCGATGGCCAAGGACGAGCAGGTGCTGCTGATCTTGGTGAAGCCGACCATCGTGATCTCACGCGAGCAGGAACAGCGGCAGTTCCCGCTGCTGAGCAACCGCATCACGCAGTAGCGGACGCTGCTGGAAAGAAATACTACATTACGTTCTTAGACTAAGCCCCGGGATTGCAATCCCGGGGCTTGGTGCTTTGAGAGAGCGGGTGGTGGGCGGTGCTCTTGAAAGCGCTGCTGCTTTCGCATAAGGTGTTTGGCTCGATTTTCCCAAAGATATTGAAAGGTCAGTCATGCCTCGCGTTTGCTATTTCACCGGTAAGAAGACCACGTTCGGCAACCAGAAGACCCATCGCGGCAAGGCCAAGTATCTGGGCGGCGTGGGGACGAAGATCACCGGCATCACCGCGCGGAAGTTCAAGGCGAACATCCAGAAGGTTCGCGCGGTGGTGGACGGGCAGATCGTCCGCGTGAAGGTGAGCACCAAAGCCATTCGCAATGGCATGGTGACCAAGCCTGTGCGGCGGAAGTACACGAAGCCGACGACGACCGCGGCTTAAGCTTTAGACCACCACAAAGACACGAAGAGCACGAAGCGGTGCCAGAGGACCTGGACCGCTTCGTGCTTTTTGTCGTTTGTGGGTAGAGTAAGTTGATGGAGAAGATTACGCCGGAGCAGGTGAGGCACGTTGCGAAGCTGGCGCGGCTGGCGCTGCCGGAAGAGAAGCTTGGCAAATTCACGGGGCAGCTCGAGTCGATTCTGGAGTACGTGGACAAGATCAATCAGGTGGACATGAAGAGCGTTGAGCCGATGGCTCATGCGCTGCCGATCAGCAATGCGCTGCGCGAGGATGTGGTGCAGTCGAGTTTGCCGGTGGAGAAGGTTTTGGAGAATGCGCCAGAGCGGGACGGGGATTTTTTCAGGGTGCCGAAGGTCATGGGGGGGAAGAGGATTCGGCGGGGTAGGAGGGGGGGGGATGGGATTTGAAAAT
>DASVUC010000174.1:0-7591 GCA_036387255.1 Tepidisphaeraceae bacterium
TTTGCCACCGACGGCGGCGGCGATCCAGATGCGGGAGACTCCGGCAATTGGGCCGCGGCGGACGATGTCGCTGGCGATATCGTCCTGACACAGACCGAGCGGCAGTACGATGACGACGGCAACGTCATCTTCACGATAACCAAAGACCGGTTCCACAACGCCACCCACACCCAGACCGGTGAACTGGGAAGCGCCACCCACTCCCTGACCGGAACGATCGCTCCCGCGCGAGCCAGCTACGCCGAGAGCTACTACGACGCCCTCAACCGCCTCACCGGCACCGCCGTGCTGGGGACGGCCGGCGGATCCGTTCTCACCTCACGACCCGACGCCACGCTTCCCGCCCGCTCCGGCACTAAACTGGCGAGCAGCTATGAGTACGATGCCGCCGGGAAGCTTTTTAAGGTCATCGACCCGCGTGGCATCGAGTCGCGAACGTTTTACGATGCGATGGGGAGAAGCACCCGCACCATCGAAGGGTACACCAACGGCACGCCGACCGACTCCAGCAATCGCATCACCGACTACACCTACGATGGCGCGAGCCACACGGTGACCGCCAAAGCCGTGCTTCCGGACAGCGCGCACCAGACCACGCGCTACGAATACGGCGTCACCTCCGCAGGTGGAAGCGGCATCGACTCCAACGACGTCCTGCACGCCGTTTATTTGCCCAATCCCAGCAGCGGCAACGCCAGCACGTCCGCGCGTGAGACTTACACCGTCAACGCCCTCGGCCAGCGGATCAGCAAGACGGACGCCAACACCACCGCCCACGCTTACAGCTACGATGTCATTGGGAGGCTGACGAGCGATGCCGTCACGACGCTGGGAGGCGTGGACGGTTCTGTCCGAAGGCTGGAGACCGGCTACGACAGCGCCGGTCGCCCTTACCTCTTCACCAGCTACAGCGCCGCCACCGGCGGCACGGTCGTTAATCAGGTCGAGCGGGTCTACAACGGCTTCGGCCAGCTCATCACCGAATCTCAGAGTCACAGCGGCGTGGTGGGTAGCCTTAGTCCTATGGTGCAGTACGTTTACAGCGAAGCGGAAGGCGACGCCAACCACAGCCGCCTTAAACGCATCATCTACCCGAACGGCCGGATCGTGCGCTACGAATACTCTTCCGGCATCGACAACGCCATCAGCCGCCTGAGCTTCCTCTCCGACGACACTTCAGGCTCGCCCACGCCTCACCTGGAAGAGTACAAGTACCTCGGCCTCTCCACCGTCATCAATCGCTACCACGAGCAGCCGGATGTTGAACTCACGTACATCAAGCAAGGAAGCGAATCCGTCGGCGACGCCGGGGACCAGTACGCAGGCCTGGATCGCTTCGGGCGCATCGTCGATCAGCGTTGGCGCAACAGGACTTCTGGCGTCCACACTGAGCGCTTCACCTATCTCTACGACGCCGATTCTAATCGCCTCAACCGCGACAACCTCCTCAACCCGGTGTTGACCGAGTGGTATCAATACGACCGGCTCAACCGGCTGGTGGAGCGGATGATCGTCGGGAACGATCCCTATGACCGCGTTCAACAGTTGGACCTCTGGGACTACGATGCGCTAGGCAATATCAAGTCGACCAGCCGCACGCTGCTGGCAGTTCTGGGCGACGGAAACCTCGATGGGATTGTCGACGCCAATGACTACGGCACCATAGACAGCAATCTTGAAGAAGGAATTACCTGGTGGCGACTTGGCGACTTCACGCTCGATGCCCTGACTGACGGCGATGACTACCTCGCGATCGATACCCATCTGGACCAGACTGGCGGCGCCGAAGTCTTCACGTTCCGCACCCACAACGCCCAGAACCAGCTCACCGACTACGACGGCAACGACATCGGCTACGACGCCAACGGCAACATGACGGGCGTCGAGAACGGCCGCAGCAGCACCTACGACGCCTGGGGCCGGCTCATATCTGCCGCCACTGCGACCTTCGAATACGATGCGCTGGGCCGAAGGATTCAGGAGGATTTCTCCTCCTCCGTCCCCGACAAGGACCTGTACTACTCCGACCAATGGCAAGTGCTCGAAGAGCGGGAAAGCGGCACGCCCCGGCGGCAATACGTCTGGAGCCCCGTCTACGTTGATGCGATGGTGCTGCGCGATGACGATAGCGACAGCAATGGCTCGCTGGACCGGCGGCTGTACGTGCAGCAGGACGCCAACTTCAACGTTACGGCATTGATGGGCACCTCCGGCGACGTGGTGGAGCGGTACGTGTACGAGCCCTTCGGCGAAGCGACCGTCATCGACGACGACTGGAGCAGCGACACGGATGGGCTCACCGACGTAGGATGGGTCTACCTGCACCAAGGCGGACGGTGGGACACGGAGACGAAGCTCTATTCCTTCCGCCATCGGGACTATGACCCGAAGCTGGTGCGCTGGACGGAGCAGGACCCGGCGGGCTACCGCGATGGACTCAGCCTGTACCAGTACGAGCGGTCAGACCCGACGGGGCTGCTCGATCCGATGGGGTTGGCGGGCATGAGCTTGAAGAATGGCGGTGCCGCAGTTCTGGGCTCGGGCGGCGGCGGCGGAGCCGTTGCTATTGAGAACGCGCAGGAGGGGAGGGGCGCTCAGCGGTTGCAGCAGGCGACGACGAAGCCGGCGACCGATAAGAGTGGAGCAACTACTGGACCAACAAGTGGGCCAACCGCTTCCGATTGCGAACAGGATAAGAAGGATGCGGTCAACAAAAAAACCATTAACTGCCGGAGGTGGGCGTTTAATCATCCCAATATAGGTAGGAAACTGGACCTTTCCTCAGCCATTGATGCGGGAATCTTACCTAAGGGCGCAACAGAGGATGACGCACTAAAAGATGCTAAAATTCTGACTAAGGTGATCGAGGCAGAGTTGGCCGACGCGCGGAGTTCAGTACGCGGTGTTAAGGCTCAACTGACGGACCCCGTACCGCCTGGCCACCACATGATTTGCGTTTACTGGCGGGGCAACTGGAACACCGGGCTTCAGGGAAAGGATTTTCATTTTGCGACCAAAGATGACGACGGTCGGTGGTCGGAGAAGGAGTCAGAGGACAACATCACCGAAAGGGTCAAGAACCCTCTATCAAATAATGGAACCGTGTGTGGGTGTTATATCATTGACAGTCCGCCTCGCTGCGCTGCAGCGACCAAATAAAGATACCTAAGATGGAAGAATAAATGACTTCCCTCAACGCACAGTTGCGAGTGCCACTGTTGCTCGCGATTCTTATTGGCTCTACATTATTAGTCGCTTGCCAACCACGAGTCCGTCACGAATCGAAGTACGTTGACCAGCATTACACTTCAAAGCTGCGCGTCCTGGCGGCTGCACTGCGTGATTATTCCTTAGCTCACGGAGTTCTCCCAGCGTCGCTCAACGAAATTAGTGGCCCCGAGTGGCGGGTCACCAACTCAGTTGATGAAAAGTTTTTGAGTCGCTGTCTGTACGACCGTCTTGCAACTGAAAGAAAACCAGAGAAGCCTGTTATCGTCATCAAACCCCTGCCGCAAGAGCCGTTGGATGAATCGGTGTGGGTCGTCTTGTGGCTTAGAGGACATGTTGACCTGTGGGATAATGAGCAGGTGCATCGGGCAGAAATAAAAATTGATCCTCTGAACGATAAAGAGTCACGCGGGGGAGTAGATACGGACCAAAAGCGAAGTTTAGAGGGGTTTCATCCCGAATCTGTTGGAACGGATCGATAGGCAGTGCGCGGCGGACGGAATTACTAGAGAGCAGAAAGGGTGACATCCAGCAAGTCCAAACTCGCCCAATGCTTCACCTTTCGCTCGCCAAAACGAGCCCCACCCAACCCGCATCGTGCAGAACCGCGACCAGCTTCACACATACTGTTACTCCGCAACCACGATAAACCTGTGGTCGCAGCCGAGGCAGCGGCTGTACCGCATGGTTTCAGCCGCATCTTCAGATGAAGCTGAGCCGCAGACTTCCGCCACGTCTACGACCAGACGGAGCATAGTGAGGCAGCAACTAACACGCGAAGATCCGAATCGTCCACTTTTCTAGAAAGATAAACTGGATAAAAGCGCGGCCGACGCTGCAGCGCGGGGTTGCGGCGTATCCCCGGCTCAACAAAGAAGGTGCCCGTCCAGTGGGTAAGCGATGGGCCAAGGAGGGGGAAGAAGAACCAATACGCACATCCGCGTCACCCATGGAGCGACCCGCCGCCCGCCGCCGCAATTGCTAAGCCCAACCATTACGCGGCTTTGGCCCTACACCCTTCCAGAAGCTGCCCCGGCAATGGCAGCTTTAGGCTTCTCGGGTTCTAAGCTAAGTGGGCCATGAGTGCATGGTGGCCGCTCTCAATGAGCACTCGTGTTATCGTTTGAAATGCGGCACCGCCGCCGATGGCCGCCGCAGTTTTTACCTTATTCCAAAGGGCGTCGCTTCGAGACGCGTCCAAGAACTCATGGCCCTGCCACGTCAAGCGATGGATTGTAGCAGTCGGTGATTCGCCCATGTTGTCCTGCACGGCACCATCAACCAATCCCGCCTCAACCAAAAGAGCGCAGTGATAGCCCACAACTAGTGGATCGGTACCGTCCACGGCCACACTCTCAGGCGCATTCCCGGCAGGATGCTCCTCAAGCTGTTGCAGGATCTTCCTAATCAGATCCATGTCGCGCTTCATGCGATTACCCCTTTCGCTTCGCCGGTGGTCGTCCTGGCTTCCGCTCCCGCACCGCGTTTAAGTCTTTGGGGTTGATGAGGTAGTCCCGCCCGATTTTCTCCGCCTTCAGCCTTCCGTCCTCGATCAGCGCCAACACCCGCCTTGGCGTCACCCCGAGTTCTTTAGCGGCCTGAGTCGTCCCCAACAGCTTCATGAGGGAACTATACGCCGTGCCGAAGAAAAATCAAAACAGCTGTTGACAAACCATTCCACTTGACGAATAGTTTAATAGAGCGATTCAGCAACGTGCTGGATCAACAAAGTGCTCCGGCGGTGCTGGTAACACCCCGGAGCCGGCAACACCTGTTTCGGAGGTGTCACATGACACATCTTACTTCTCCCGCCCCTCCCGCTCCAACCTTTCCCTGTCCCGTCGGCGTGAAGCACTGCCCGGTGATCGGGACGTACCTGTGGGTTCGCTCCCCGAGAACGGGCAACACGATCTCCGTCAACAAGCACCTGTGGGACAAGCTGCCCACTCGCTTGGCTGATCGCATCGTGCAAGGAGCGTCCGTCGGCCGGCACACGCTCAACCTCACCAAGGCTGAGCTTCAGGCGCTGGTGGACGTACGCGACGGCGCACCGACGGCGGCGCAGCGTGCTGCGGCTGAATCCCTCACGCGGCATCTGAGCTTTCGCCGGATGGGCCGATAGACCGCTTTCCCCTCTCACTTCTTTTGGAGCGAAATCATGAACGCACCTATCAAAGTTGAACTGATGCACCGTCACGGAACGTTCTTCATCCACGACTGCACGACCGGACACACGCGCCCGGCGTCGCGCCAAGTCATCGTCGATCTGTACGGCGAATCCGTTGCCGATGTCGTCGCCGAGACACCCGGATGGATTTGCTTCGACAGCGAAGAGGACGCACGTGCGGCGATGGAGCTTGAAGTCGCTACACAGCTCGCGTCGGCAGCGATCCAGATGGTCACCGACATGGACTTGCCGCCAGCGGCGTAGCATCCCACGCGGCCCTGCCCGTCGCCTCGCCGCGGTGGGCGGGGCTTCTTCACTTCTTCACGAGGACACTTAAATGAGAACCAAGAACCCACAGCCAGCCAAGCCCTCAGTCCCTCCCGCTATCGCCGACGTGCAAGAGCTCTTCACATCCAGCCTGCTCGGTCGTCACGCTCTCCACTTCCTCTCGGCGATGGAGCACCTGAACGGGCATTGGGAATCACTCGCCTGCCTCATCCCCTCAATCGCACAGGACAAAGTCGAGGAGGATCGAATCACGCAACGCTTCTGGGACTTGATCAAGGACATCGAGCGTTACGCCGCTCGCCTTGCCACTTGGCCCGCAGAGTTGGACGCCGCCTACGTCGAGAACCTGGCGGGCCTGATGAACTCCAGCGAGTACCGCAAGGCGGATGAGCTGCTGGAGATCGCACAGATGCGCCGGCGGTGGTGGAACGGCTACACATCCGAGGCGGGGAAGTAACCGCAGGCGAATTAGGAAGGAACAACCCATGAGCGAGAAGCGATTCACAATCGACATCGTGCTGAACGACGCGGCGGCGGAATTGCTGGAGGCGGTGGAGCACCTGCGGCGCGTCAGCGCCGTCTTGTGCAACTGCAAGAGCGAATCCGGCGGCGAGCGGGAGAAGCTTTATCAGAAGCTGGAGGATGTGGCCCGGAATCTGGCAGAGGACGTTTGGATCCAGGTGCTGGACGAATTGACCCTCGACGGCACGTATGACCTGTATCAGCCGAACGAGGCTTACCCGGCGGCGACGACACAGCGTGGCAATCGCACACGTGGAAGGGGTGCGGCATGAAGCGCAATCCAACAACCGCCTCTTTGCGTCGCCGGTTCGCTCGCATGATCCGACGGCTGGCCGATCCTGATGTTGAGCTGCTGGTGGAGGAGTTCGTGCCCGTGCTGGTCGTCTTTAAGCGGCTGGAGTCGCGAGGGGTGCGATTCGACCCTGCACTATCGCACCTTCTCAAGGCGCTGGAGCGGCAGGTTTACGACGGCGGCGACGACGGCGATTGCGACTATACGGATCAGTGGCTGGAGCCTGACGACGCCGACGAAGATGCAGCCGCTTCACCTCGCCCGCTGTGGCGTCAAATACAACACGAACGCTGTGGGAAAGCAGCGTAAAACACATGGACAGCCTGTGGGCTGACCACCTTGAACGTCCACTTAACGAATCGACGTATAATATTGCTACGGGAGACTCGGCTTGATCACCGAGTTGACGGCCCAGCGTGATCCGCAGTCCCTCATCCGGCTGCGAGTCACCTGGGCCCTGCCCGCTTCACGGATGAGACCACGCCGATTGTGACGTTCTCCATCCCAGCTCAATCACGTTGATTCCGCGACCGATCGCGCGGGAAAGGATGGATGAGTAATGATTGAACAAGCATCATCACCAATCATCGACCGGGACATTCAGTCGCGGCTGGAAAAGCGTTTGCCTGAACTTCGATTGGAGAATGTTGCGCTGGACAGGGTAGTTGATTTCCTTCGCGACATGTCCGGGGCGAACATCGTAGTCAACTGGCGTGCCCTTCGAGAAGCAGGATTCACCTCTGACATGGGCGTAACTGTTGAGCGAATCTTTGATGTGCCCCTGCCGAAGGCTCTAGACGCTGTACTAGCAAGTGTGAGTGGATCAATGCGATTAGTTCACGTGGTTCAGGACAATGTGATTCACATCACGGCTTGGCATGACGTCGGACGACACGCCTTTACTTACGCTCATGACATTCGAGAGATCATTGTTGACTGCTGGAGTGAGCCTCCACCTGAGCAGCAGTTGGAAAAGCTGGTGGTCACCATTGCGGAAACGATCTGGCCCGAGACATGGCGAGAGTTAAGCGGCACCATCGGATCGATGCATGAGAGCGGCGGCTTCCTGATCGTGACACAGATTTCGCCCGTTC
>DASVUC010000175.1:0-3350 GCA_036387255.1 Tepidisphaeraceae bacterium
CCCCGCCAGGTCGTAGGTGTAGCTGCGGGTCTGATCCGTCTGATCGAAATCCATCTCCCCGCTGCACGTCCACGACTCGCTCCTCAGCCGATCCAGCGCATCGTAGTCCCACACGATGTGCCGGTTGGCATGAGCACGCAGCAGCTCGTCCGCACTTCGCCGCTGCCCCGCCAGGTCGTAGTGGTACTGGACGTGGTAAAAGTTGTCGTTGTTCCCCGCGTTCATCGCCGACGAGAGCGTGATCACGCGGTTGAGCGCATCAAAAGTGGCCGACGTCATCAGATCCTGCGGCGTCACCTGCCACAGGCGATTGCCCGCTGCGTCGTAGCCAAAGGTCGTCGCGCGAATCACACCGCCGCCGGCGGTGTCGCCGATGCTAGGGGGGAGCCGCGGAGGGAGTTATTTCAGTGACGTTCCAATTTGACTAACAAGAGCAAATGACTCCCGTCCTCCTCGCATTCCTCGTCCCCCTCGCATCCTCCTTCATACGGCGGGCCTAGTTAGGCAGGCACTGCATCTGGTCGCATAAGGGTGATCATCTCAATATCATCCGCACCCACCCGATACTGAACGTGGACGACACAACGTGGCAGGTTGAAACGATCCCACGGGCCATAGCGACCAAGCACTGGGTCACTCAGGCTGTTCCCACTCTTCGCTGGGATGCCGAATCGGCGTAGCACATCACCACGGTTAGCATTAGCTGGGATATCCAATAGTTCCTCTTCAAAGTGTCCGCTTGTATCGGCACGTAAGAAGATCGTGTTAATTCTGTCGTTGCGATCGCAACGAAGCTCCATCCCATGATGCGGAAACACATAATGCAGAATCGGCTCCTCAAGGTCTTCCTCCAGCGACTTCTCGACCGGCCACCGATCAAACGGTGGTGCTTTCAGCAGGCTTGATGCTTCGCGCCCTAAGTAAAGTTCTACCATCTGCGTTAAGCTCCTTCCCTACCTGTTCTTCATTGCTTCGTCAAAGGCGGCCCTATCTCGTGTTGCCGCTCGTCCAAGGTCTACAGCATCCGCAGCGACTTGAGCTTTTGTATTTCGTCCGCCGTACGTTGGACTGTTCTGATGAACCTGCGTTGGAGAGGCCACAGCGGGGGTCTCGGCTTTCAACGCTGCCAACTCCCCCTTTGTTAGATTCCGCCCCAAAGCGTTCCGCCTCGCTTCGACCTGAGCTGCAAGTGATGGCTGGTGGTCCATGTGGAGTGGCTCGGTTTCGCCCGAGGCACGTTTCTTTGCCTTTAAGTCACCGTATGTGCCAGTGTCACCCGGTTTCACGGGACAGCTATTGTGCGTCAGCGCCGTCAGGTCGCCGACGTAGTAAACATGATCGGCTTCAACCGTAAAGTTGTAAACGCGCTGCGTTCCCGGCAGGCTCGTCACGCTCAGCACGTGGATCGGGCCACTCTCTCCGCGCAGGCGCTCGCCCTCGCGCAAGTCGACAGTACTGATCCAGCGGTGACGGTCTTCGCTGTAGAACTTGTGGAAGCCGGTTACTCCGAGATTGTCGGAGTTCCCCGCCTGATCCGCCAGGACGAGATCGAAAACATAATCATTGAGGTGACTTACTGTTGTAAGCACCACCCGTCCCGGACCTTTACCAACAGCTGGAGCAGCCACTATTGATTCAATCGTGCCGACCATGTTGTTCGGCAGACCCATTTCCTTCAGGTCAAGCACCTCAGCGAGGGGCACAAACGATCCGTCGCGAATGCGATGATGAGCGATCCATTCGGGCGATTGAAGCGTCTTCACCTGCCAGACATCGTTTGTTCCGTCCGGCAGCACGCGCACGGCGTCAATGGACAGTTTCTTCCAATCCGAATGAACATCAGTCGCGTTCGGATCAGCATCCGCCTTCGCTTTAGGGCTATTGGCGGTGCCGCCATCGGTTGCAACACGTTCTCCCACGCCCATTGTTTCAATGGGAATCAGTTCCCCGACACCGCTGAGTACCATTGTGCCGGCAACGAAGCACCCTTCAGGCCGAAGGCCCGCTGTGTCGCCACCCCCTGCGCCCGCTGCTTCTCCACCCTCGGCCGCGGCCGATCCGCTACCGAAGCGTTCCAGGGCAGCGGCGGCGGTGAAGCTAAGTTGCGATGCACCCGCTGCTCCCCGCGTCCACCGCTCCGTCGTCGTCAGTTCATCGGCGGTGACATTGTCAACGCCGACAATCGCTTCGCCCACTTTCTCCGACCCAGTCGCCGAACCGATTAAGTGCGCGGCTCCGTTAAACACAGCCTCGCCGGTCGAGCCGCCCTGCTCCAAAGTGCGAGCCATCACAGCCGAGGTTGTGTTCACGGAGCCGTTGTAGGCCGAGACGGCGGTATCGATCGGATGCAGCACCGCCTGCGCAGAACTTGCGGCCATCCCACCCACCGTCTTGCCCGTCTCCACAATGCTGTTGCGGACGAAGCTTCCCCACCACTTCCAATCGGCACTCAAGCCCTGCGGATCAACCCAGTTCACCGGATTGTCATGAACGCTGAGGTAGACATTGAGCCCATCCTTGTAGCCGAGTGGATCACGCTGTAGGTACCTTCCCGTTTCCGGGTCACAGTACCGGAAGCCATCATTGTCCAACCCGATGCTCGCATCCCGCTCCTTCGTGTTCCGCAGCCGGTTGTTGGTGCTGGTGCCGATCTGCTGTATGACGTTGCCAAACGCCTCGTACACCGTCTCCTGCGCGATCTCGTCGGGAGAGGTCATCGTGGCAACCGTGTTCCCCACCGCGTCGTAGGCGTAGAACTCCACCGGCCGCGGGTGCTGGGCCATCGTCTCGTCGGTGTAGAGGATGGAGCCAATGCCGCCGCCCAAACCACCGGCTCTTACGAGCTGCTTTAAGATCTGTCGACTGCCGTCGAGTTCTTCGAAGCTGGTCCCGCCGTCGTAGCGGAAGAGCGTCGTCGTCCCGCCTTCGATCTTGCTCAGCCGGCGGGTGCGGGCGTCGTAGCTGGCGGTGAAAATCGTGTTGGCACCGCGCCTGACCTTGATCAGGCGATCCGAGGTGTCGTAGAGGTAGTCGAGCACACCCTCGGCACCGTTCTTCTCGCTGCGGTTGCCATTGATGTCGTACTTGTAGCTCGTTGTGACGTTGCCGGTGACGCTGCTCTTCAGCTCATTGAGCGCATCGTACGTGTAGCTGGTGCTGACGACATCGCCGCCGGTGGGCGTGGTGTCGATCGTCTGCGTCAGCCGATTCCCCGCCAGGTCGTAGGTGTAGCTGCGGGTCTGATCCGTCTGATCGAAATCCATCTCCCCGCTGCACGTCCACGACTCGCTCCTCAGCCGATCCAGCGCATCGTAGTCCCACACGATGTGCCGGTTGGCATGAGCACGCAG
>DASVUC010000176.1:0-35191 GCA_036387255.1 Tepidisphaeraceae bacterium
TCCTTCGGCCAGATGTTCAGCTTCGCGCCGCTCTCCGCCTTCGCTTCCGTCACTTCCAGCGGCACCCACTTCGCCGTGTCGCTCTGCTTCTGCGCGTGATACTTCTTCTCCCACTCCGCCTGCGCCGCCGCCAACACCGGCGTCGTCACCTTCAGCTTCCCCTCCGCATCCGCGATCTCTTCCTTGATCCGGTTCAGCCGCGCTTCCTGCTTCCGGTCCGGCAACAACAGCTCCGGCGTCGGCAGCTCAATCGCCGGCTCCTGGATGTCCGCGAAAAACGCCGACATCTGGTAAAAATCTTTCGTCGTGAACGGATCAAACTTGTGATCGTGACACTGCGCGCACCCAACCGTCGATCCCATCCACGTCGACGACACATTCCGCACGCGGTCGACCTGGTACTTGGCGATGTATTCCTTCGCCTGCGCCCCGCCCTCACCCGTCGTCTCAAGCAGCCGGTTATACGCCGACGCCACCTTCTGATCCCGCGTTGCGCTCGGCAGCAAGTCTCCAGCCAACTGCTCCACCGTGAACTGATCGAACGGCTTGTTCGCATTGAACGCCTTGATCACCCAGTCTCGGTAAGGCCAAACCTCGCGCGGATTGTCCGAGTGGTACCCAATCGAGTCCGCGTAGCGCACCAGGTCCAGCCAGTACACCGCCATCCGCTCGCCAAAGTGCGGATTCGCCAGAAGCGACTCCACCAGCGAGTCATAAGCATTCCGATCCGTGCTGCTGACAAATGCGTCCACCTGCTCCGGCGTCGGTGGCAGCCCCACAACATCGAAATACAACCGCCGAATCAGCGTCGCCCGATCCGCTTCCGGCGCCGGGCGAAGCTTCTGCTCTTCCAGCTTCGCCGCGATGAAACGATCGACGTCATTGCGCAAGAACGTCTTCAACCCCGCCTTGTCCTGCACCTCAGGCACCGCCGGCTTCACCGGCGGAATGTACGCCCAGTGCCCCTTGAACTCCGCCCCTTCCTTAATCCACCGCACGATCAGCTCAACCTGATCCTTCGTCAGCTTCTTGTTCGAATTCGGCGGCGGCATCTGGTAGTCGGGATCGTCCGAAACGATCCGCTCGTACACCATCGACTCGTCCAGCTTTCCCCCCACCACCGGGTGCGTCCCATCGCGCTCGGAAAACATCCCCTCCTTCGTATCCAGCCGAAGCGCCGGCGAACCCTTGCGATGGTTCTTGTCCGGGCCATGACAGTAAAAGCAATTGTCCGACAAGATCGGCCGGATATCGCGGTTGAAATCAATGGGCTTTTGCTGTTTTGCCTGCGCTGCGGGCGCGGGCGCCACCGGCTTCTCGCCAGAAGCGGGCGCAACCAGCGCGCACGCCAACAATCCCACCAAACCCACAGCGACAATTACTCTGGCGTGTGCTTTCATGTCCTTCCGGCTTGTGTTGGGCCTTCGACTTACATACGAGCGGCGGGCGCGAATTGTTGAGGATTATACCACAGCCGATGATTTCTCTGAGGCCGGCCTAAACCACTACTGCACAACAACCTGCGACGGTAAAATTGCATCGCTTGCCTGAAGACAAAAAACCCACCCTCGCCCCGCCCTGGGTTGCCCTCATCACCGCCTGGGGTGGCTTGCTGATGCTGCTTGCATCGATCATCTTCGTCTTGCTGCCCGGCAGTAAAGATCCCGTTGCCGAACTTCAGCACACGAAGCCTTACTCGTTGAAGGATCAGTTCTTACCGATTCCCATGTACGGGATCGCGCTGGTGCTGTTTCTGGGCACTGTGGTGCTTTGGCAGATGCGGAAGGAGCGGCGGCCTCTGCCGGAGGAGCTGGCGATGCAGCGTGTGCAGGCTTGGGTCGGCATGGCGCTGGCGACAGCAGGTGCTGTGGTGGTCTACACTTATGTCGCGTTGCATGGCCCGCGCGCCTGAGGTTTCAACAACAGAAGCGGCTTTGGATACGTCAAGTAGGTGTAGTTTATGCCGATCTCTTTGCCGCCGATTTCGCGTCGTGGGTTTATCAGGGGCGCCTTGACAGCCGCGGGCGCAATGGCGCTGGGGCCGCAGTGGTCGTCTGGGGCCCAAGCTGCTGATCCGAATCGACTTGCGCTGTTTTCGGACATCCATCTCAACGGGGCAAAGACGCCGACGCGCGGCGTGAACATGTGGCAGAACTTCGTTGCCTGTCGCGAGCAGGTGCTGGCGATGGAAACACGCCCGGCGGCGATGCTGATCAACGGCGACTGCGCGCATCTTCAGGGCAAGCCAGAGGATTACCGCACGGTGCTCGAGGCGATCGCGCCCGCGCGGGCGAAGGGTATTCCCGTGCATCTGGCCCTGGGAAACCACGATAACCGGGAGAACATCCTCAAATCGATTCCGGCTGATAAGACTTTGTCGGTGAAATTCGATCGCCGCGCCATGATTGTGCCTTTGCCGACGGCGGATTGGTACATCCTGGACTCGCTGGAGCGGACGAGCCACACGCCGGGAACGCTGGGGCCGGTGCAGATCACATGGCTGAAGAAGACGCTGGATGCTCGGCCGAAGCGGCCGGCGGTGATCATGCTGCATCACCAGATGGATTGGATCAACGACGGGAAAATCTCGGGGCTGTCGGATACGAAGCAGTTCATTGACGTGATCAAGCCTCGCAATCAGGTGAAGGCGGTGCTTTTCGGGCATACGCACGTGTGGAAGCATTACAACCGGGACGGGCTGCACTTTATCAATTTGCCAACGACGGCCTACGTATTCCGCGAGGGTGAGCCGGCGGGGTGGGTGGATGCGAAGGTGACGGACAAGTCGATGACACTTCAGCTTCATACGGTCGATGCGAATCATCCGGAGAACAAGCAGACGTTGAATCTGCCTTGGCGGTGATGCGGCGTTCTGGACTTGCCCGATGCGCTCTGTTACTATTTCCGCCCCCTCGATCTGAGGGGTTTCTTTTTAGAGGAATCCATGGGCAACAAGTACAAGCCTTCCAAGGCGGTTGCAAAGCGCTTTCGGGCGTCTGCGACGGGCAAGCTGAAGCACAATCACTCGCTGACGAGTCACTTGCGCTCGGCCCGTACGTCGAAGAAGAAGCGCGAGCTGCGCCGCGCGGAGGTCCTGTTTGAGGGCCACGCGAAGAACATGCGTCGGTTCATGGGGATCAGCAAGCTTCGGCCTGCGAAGATCCGGCATGAGCGGGCGCTGGATGCGGCGGCGCGGGCAGCGGCGAAGTAACGGTTTACCCACGGCAGAGCCGTGGGCTTTTAGACGTGATCGAGCGCTTTTTGTAGCTCGGTCCCGTGTTTCTCAATCAAGCGCCGGTTGGCGCAGCTATGCCCGGTTTTGTGTGACCGAGTGCCTCTGGCTCAAGACAAATTAAGAGAAAGGAACACTTATGGCTCGCGTTAAAGGCGGACCGGTTCATGCGCGTCGTCGAAAGCGCGTTCTGAAACGCGCCAAGGGATTCGTTCTGGGTCCCGGGTATCAGTATCGTGAAGCTCTCGAGTTTACGGCACGCGCCGATCGCTATGCGTATCGCGATCGCCGGCAGAAGAAGCGTCACTTCCGCCAGCTTTGGATCACGCGCTTGAGCGCGGCGCTGAAGCAGCGCGGGGTGCCGTACAACCGGTTCATCGCGGCGATGGTGCCGGCGGGAATCACGCTGAACCGGAAGATTCTTTCGGAGATTGCGATCGCGGATCCGGCGACGTTTGATGCGCTGGTTGAGCAGGCGCGGCCGCATTTGAATATCCCGAAGAAGAAGGCGGCGGCGACGGCGTAAGTTGTTGCTCGACGCGTTGAAGAAATTGAGACGGGCGTTGCATCGTGAGATGTGACGCCCGTTTTGCTTTATGGGAAGAAGGTAGACCCTCACCCCTGCCCTCTCCCGGGTACGGGAGAGGGAGTGGGTGATTTGCTAAGCAGGGGGTGTTGGTTGCGAGGAAGAGCCCTCACCCTACCCTCTCCCGGAATACCGGGAGAGGGAAAGAGCGGAATGGTGGCTATTCGGACTCTGGCCTTTTGATGGGATCGAAGCGGAGTTCGTGGGTGTGGGAGGGCTGAACGTTTTGGATTTTGAAGTCGGGTTTGCCGTTGGAGCTGACTTGGCCGGTGGCGGGGTTGAAGGAGACGACGGCGTTTTTCATGACGAAGCCGCTGCCGAGGGCGTGGGGGACAGTGGTTTCCTTGATCTGGATGGCTTGGCTGGTGTCGATGACGTAGACGGTGCCGCGCTCGGGCGCGGTGAAGGAGATGACGCCGGCGCCCTGGGTGACGGGCTGCGCGGTCTTGGGGACGTAGTCCTGATATTTCTCACTGGCGAACCATTCGTTGAAGGGCCGTTTGCGGGATGCGCAGCCGGTGAGGGTGATGAGCAAAAGGGTGTAGAGGAGGGGTCGGCGCATGGGTACTCCTGTAACGAGGGCCGGGGGAAGATGATCGAAGGAGGGGGAAATGGCAATGAAGGTGGTCGGAGGGGAAGGGGAAGGTTTCCACCCCCCCGAAGAAGAGGCGGCGGCGCGGGAGGGGAGGGTCGAAAAAATCTTGCATCAGAAGACTTGACACGCTTCTGCTGATTCTGAGACTGAGTCTCAACAGCAACAGGAGCAGCTATGGGAACGCTTTCACGTTTGGGATTTTTGGCGCTTTTGGTCGCATCTTCTACGGTTGCGCTGGCGGATCCGCGGCCGTTCACGTTTACGTATGACACGTACCCCGAGGGTAAGGGAAACTGGGAGTACGAGCAGTGGGTGACGTTCCAGCATCGGACCGATGAGGACCCATCGTTCACCAGCTACAACTTCCGCCACGAGTTCGAATATGGGGTGGCGGATAACTTTGACCTGGCGTTCTATGTGCCGACCTGGCGGTACGAGCGGACCGACGACCACCAGGGGGCCAAGTTTGATTCCGTGGGCGTGGAGGGGATTGTCTACCTCACCAACCCGGTGACGGACCCGGTGGGCCTGGGCCTCTACGGCGAGATCAATGTGGGCGAGGATGAGCTGGAATTCGAGTACAAATTGCTGGTTCACAAGGACATCGGCAACTGGACGCTGGCGTACAACCTGATCCTGGAGACGGAAGTGGAGGGCGTGTTCAAGCGGGAGTCGGCGGACTCGGATGAGCCGGGCGGTTCGACGGGTGAAGACGTATCGGAAGCGGAAGGCACGGAGACTGAGGGCGTGCTGGGGCACGCGTTCGGGGCGAGCTATTCGGTGACGAAGAACCTCCGCGTTGGCGGCGAGGCGTTGATCGAGTCGATCTACCCGAATTGGTCGGAGTATGAAGACACGGTGTATTACGCGGGGCCGGCGGTGAATTATTCATCCGGCGGCAACTGGTGGGTTACGGGGACGGCGCTGTTTCAGATTTCCAGCGTGGATGGGGAGCCGGATTTCCAGTTTCGGTTGGTGGCGGGTTGGGAGTTTTAAGGAGTAACTTGTCTGATAGGGTTGGGTGTAGACCCTCGACCCTGCCCTCTCCAAAGTACGGGAGAGGGAGAACCCGCTGGCGAAGTGGAATCGTTGGTTGTTGGGGAAGAGCCCTCACCCTGCCCTCTCCCGAGTACGGGAGAGGGAGAAGCGATGGCGGAGTGGAATCATTGGTTGTTGGGGAAGAGCCTCACCCTGCCCTCTCCCGAGTACGGGAGAGGGAGAAGCGCCGGCGGAGTGGAATCGTTGGTTGTTGGGGAAGAGCCCTCACCCTGCCCTCTCCCGAGTACGGGAGAGGGAGAAGCGATGGCGAAGTGAAATCGTTGGTTGTTGGAGAAGAGCCCTCACCCTGCCCTCTCCCGGGGTACCGGGAGAGGGTGAACGAGGGAAGATTCGGGTTCAGTCGGTGGCTTTGATGGCCATGTGGATGTGGCCTCGGGTGTTTTCGTAGTCGAGCAGGAACTTGTCGGTGCCGAGTTTGAAATCCCACTTTCCGGCGTCGGCGCTGCGGGAGTTGGCTTCGCCGTAGAAGACGACTTTGAGGGCTTTGATGCCTCCGGCGGATTTCAGGAGATCTTTGACGCGCTCGGCGACGTCGGGTGCGAAGAACTTCATGCGCTGATCGAGGACGTCTTGAGCCGCTTTCTGGGCGTCGGTGCCCAGGTCGGAGACGGGGACGCCGGCATCGGCGATGGGGGTTCCGCTGTCGCTCTTTCCTTCGCGGAGGACTTTCTGCTTCTCGTCGGGGGAGAAGGATCGATAGAGCTTGATCATCGAATCCTCCTCCTCGTTCCAGAGCGTGGGCGGGTTTGCGCCGAGGAGGATCGGGCCGATGGCGTGGACCTTGCCGTCGGCGAACTCGATGTCGACCATCGTGAGGTGGTGCTCGGCGACGCGCCAAGCGTAGTTGGCGGTTTCGGAGGGTTCGCCGAAGAAGGTGAGATAGTAATCCTCGAGGCCGCGCTGTGGGTGGGATTGCTTGGCGATGGCCTGGCACTTTTGCCAGCCGTAATCGCTGGTGAAGCTCTTGACGAGGTCGAGGGCTTTTTTCTTTTGCTCGTCGGAGAGGTCTTTGATCTGGATTCCGGGGCGTTTGCCGGGCGGGAAGACCTGTGCGGTGCGCTCGGGGCTGTCGAAGGGGAGGACGAGCTGTTTCTTCTGATCCGGTGTGAAGAGTTGGAAGAGCTCGTGGACGGACTGGGCAAGTGACGCCTGCTTTTTCTGGTCGTGCTTTTCGGTGGGCTGGTCGATAGTGGTCAACTCGATGTCGCGGAACTCGATCTCGGCGCCTTCGGATTGGAGCAGGATGTAGCCGGGCTTTTCTTCAAACTCCGTCGCTTCGTTCTGGACCAAGCCATTGACCTTGAGGGTGAGCGTTGTGCCGTCGGCGGTGATCTCGTACTGGTTCCACTCGCCGAGGGGTTTTTCGTTGGAGGGGTGGAGCTTTTTGGTGTGGCGGCCTTCGGTGCGGTCCTCGGCGACGTGGATGGGGTATTGGTCGATGACCCAGATGTCGCCGGAGTTGTCGGTCTGGAGCTGGCACTCGACGCTCTTGGGCCAGACCTTGTCGGGCTCCTGGACGCGGAGGAGGACGCCGCTGTTGCCCTTTTTCATGGTGCGCCACTGGAGCTTGAGGGTGAAGTTGGTGTATTTCTCTTTTGTGCGGATGTAGCCGACGGGGGCTTTGCCCTTGCAGTGGATGACGCCGTCGGTCACGGAGAAGACGTCCTGCATCTTCACGTTGGGGTCCTGGAACGTCGCGGTCCAGTTGGACAGATCCTTACCGTTGAAAAGCTGAACGATCTCTGCACGAGCCACCCCAGCTGTGAGAAGCAGAATCCAAAGCACCTTCCGCATGTTTGCTCCTTATTTAGTGATGACAGTACACCCGCAGGCGGCGGGCAGATCAATTGTTGTCGGGCTGCGTGGCACAATAGACCTACCCATTTCGCGGTGCGCGGGCGTATCGTAGCGGCATGCAGCAGATTCGAATTCTTGATGTCGGGCAGTGCGGTTTTGATGGGCCGCGGATGTGCAAGTTGTTCACGAACGAATTAAACGCGGTCGTGGATCAGGCGGATGATCTGGATGAAACGCGGGCAAAACTCCAGGAAGGGAAATACGACGTAATCCTGGTGAATCGCGTGCTGGCGATGACGGGTGGATCGGGGCTGGAGGTCATCGAATCGCTGGCGAAAGAAGGGGTGCCGACGAAGATGATGCTGGTGAGCGATCGGGAAGATGCGCAGCAGGAGGCGATCTCGAGGGGCGCCGTGCAGGGATTTGGGAAGGCGAAGCTACACGATCGCGAGACGCTGGAGCTGATCTGCAACACGGCGCGCGGGAGTGCGTGAATGGGCGTCGCAGGGGATTTGAACATTCGACTTTCGCCGCTGGGTTGACGGCACTACATTCCCGTCATGCGTCGATTCTTCATGTGCGTTGTTCTGCTCTTGGCTGCGCCGGTTTTTGGTGCAGAGCCGAAGCTGAATGTGTTGTTCATTGCGGTGGACGATCTTCGGCCGGATCTGGGTTGCTATGGCAATGCGATCGTGCAGTCGCCGAATATTGATCGGCTGGCGGCGCAGGGGATTCAGTTCAACCAGGCGTATTGTCAGCTTGCGTTGTGCAATCCTTCGCGGGCGAGCCTGCTGAGCGGGCGGCGGCCGGAGACGCTGGGGGTTTACGACCTGGCGACGTTTTTGCGCAAGAACAACCCGGATGTGGTGACGCTGCCGGAGCTGTTTAAGAACAGCGGGTATCGGACGATCCGGTTCGGAAAGATCTTCCACGCGACCAACGGCAACCACGACGATCGGCAAAGCTGGAGCGAGAAGAACGCGGCGGAGCCGGAAGCGGCGCCTGCGCCGGCGTCGAAGGGCGCGCGGGAGCGGAATGCGAAGAAGGAGCCGGGACGAGCGCCGCGAGCGGATGATCCGGAGGCGGCGGATCATTCGCATGAGCTGCCTTACGGGAGCCCGGATGTGGGGGACGATGCGCTACCGGATGGGAAGATTGCGCGGGCGGCTGTTGGGGCGCTGGAGCAATACAAAGATCAGCCATTTTTCCTGGCGGTAGGCTTTCACAAGCCTCACCTTCCGGTGGTGGCGCCGAAGAAGTATTGGGATCTTTACGATGCGGAGAAAATTGGTCTGTCTCCGAATCCCGCGCATCCGCAGGGCGCGCCGGAGTTCGCGAGCAACAACTCATCGGAGCTTCGGCGATACAAGGGCGTGCCGGAAGAGGGGGCGATCCCGGAAGCGATTGCGCGGAACGTTCGGCACGGTTACTACGCGTGCGCGACGTACGTCGATGCGCAAATTGGAAAGCTGCTGGAGGCGCTGGACAAGCTGGATCTGCGGAAGAACACGATCGTAATCCTGTGGGGCGATCATGGGTATCAGCTTGGGGATCATGGGACTTGGACGAAGCGAACGAACTGGCAGATCGCGACGCGCGTGCCACTGATCCTGTCGGCGCCGGGGCAGAAGAATGCCGGGGCGAAGACGGCTGCGCTGGTGGAGCTGGTGGATGTGTATCCGACGCTGGCGGAGCTGTGCGGGCTGACGCTTCCGCCGAAGCTGGAGGGGACGAGCCTGGCGCCGCTGATGGCGGATCCGGAGAGGAAGTGGAAAACTGCGGCGTTCAGCGTGTATCAGAAGAACGTGCCGGGGCTGGGGACGGTGCTGGGGCGGGCGATACAGACGGAGCGGTACCGGCTGATCGAGTGGTCGGCGGAGAAGGGAGAGAAGCGGTTTTACGAGCTGTACGATCATCAGAATGATCCGGCGGAGAACACGAACGTTGCGGATCATCCGGATCAGAAGCAGCTTGTGGATCAATTAACGGCGCGCCTGCACGCTGGATGGCGCGCGGCGACGCCGGAAAAGGAATAGGCGGGCGAGTTGAAGGTTGCGGTCTGCAAAGCGATGTGTGTCCCCCTGTAGCGACGCGTCTTTAGAAGGTTCTCATCCTGAGCGGTATTCCGCGAAGGATCTGGCCCGGTAGAGGCTCGCTGCCAGATGCTTCGGAGTACCTCAGCATGACATCGCTCGCGTTTTCCGACGGTACGGGCGGCGGTGCGCTTCAGATCAGCGTGTGCGGATTCTTCGGTACCAGGCCAGTACGAGGGCGTAGAGGCCGTAGGCGATGAGACCGGCGGCGACGACGGAGAGCATGATGGTGCCGTACTGGTGGTGTTCGAGTTCGGTGAGAACGCCGCCCTGGCCTTTGGCTTCGCCGGGGGATTGGTGCCAGCCGGCGAGGACGAGGAAGACGCCGATGAGGGCGAAGACGAGGCCGCGTGCGGTGATGCCGAACTTGCCCATCCAGCAGGCGAAATTGCGGGCGGATTCGGAGAGCTCGGAGACGGGGAGTTCGTCATCGGATTCCATTTTCCATGCGCGGTATGCGCAGGCGCCGCCGTAGATCACCATGCCGATGCCGACACCGGCGAGCGCCCATCTCCCGAGCGGGTAGTGGAGCGCGGTGGCGGCCCAATTCTGGGCCTTGCGGTCGCCCGAGACGTCGCGATTGGGGCCGATCATGAGGATGCGGATGGCGACGCCGACGAGGACGAAGTTCACGAGTCCTGCCCAGAAGTAGGCGAAGCGTTTGCGGAGTCCCTTCCAGTCTGAACCTTCGAACTCGGGATCGCGGAAGGCGCGGAGCCACTGCCAGATTCCGAATGCGAGAAAGCCGAGTGCGAGGATGGTGAAGACGGTCCAGCCGAGCGGACGGCCAATGAGCAACTGGAGCATTCCGCCGGTGCTGGCGGTTTTGTGGCCCGCGCCGACGGCGGCGAGGACGGCGATCCCGCCGAGGATGAGGTACGTGATGCCTTTGGAGGCGATGCCAAAGCGGGCGATCTTTTCGATGTAGGGCCCTGCCTTGCGAACAGCGCGATTCACGTCCCGTTTGAAGTCGGATTGGTGTGCGCGGGCCATGGTGCGACAACTCCGTAGGTCGGGTGACGAAATGTCGAGTCCGCTCATAGCAATTGCTCAACAGCAGAGTCTGTAGCATGATCCGGGCCATGACGAAGACGATTTGGGCGATGTTTGTAATGTGCGTGTGCGGCTTGGGTTGCAGCTCGGGCGCGAAAGAGAAGCCGATGCCGAAGACGCCGCGGCGGGTGCTGTTTGTCGGCAGCGAGTTGACGAGCGCGAACGGCGGTGTCGCGAATGCACTGAACCGGCTGTCGCATGGATCGCTGATTTGCGTGCAGTCGGCGACAGAGGGCCGATCGCTGGCGTGGCAATGGAATCAAGGCGGCGCGCTTCAGACGCTGCGGAGCGATCGGTGGGATGATGTTGTCTTGCAGGAGAACCCGCGTGATCTGCTGATCAAGCGCGACATGTTCCAGCTGTTCGTGGGGCGGTTTGATGCGGAGATTCAGCGGGTGGGGGCGCGGACGGTTGTGCTTGTACCAATCCCGCGGGCGGATCAGTTGCAGACGGGGGCAGTCATGTTTAATGCATGCGAAGAGACGGCGGCGACGCATCACGCGATGATGGCGCCGGTGGGTATCGCATTCGAGGCGGCGGCGCGGAAGCGGGCGGATCTCGAGTTGTATGGCGGCAATAAGATCACGCCGTCGCCCGCAGGGACATACCTGGCGGCATGCGTGCTGTATATGACGCTGCTGGACCGATCGCCGGTGGGGCTGGAGAATTTCGTGGTGGATGAGCGGGGCAAGGCGCTGATCACGCTGCCGCCTGAAGATGCGAAATTCTTGCAGCAGGTGGCGAAGGAGACGGTGATCGCGGAGCGCGGCGAGTACGATCCGGAAATGGAGAAGATGTTGAAGAAGTAGGAGCGATACAATCCGGTGGTTGAACAGGAGATTCTGTGACCAAGACGATTCACATCTCGGTGCCGCATCGGTTGACGCCGGACGAAGTGCGGGCTCGGCTGACGAAGGGGCTGAGTGATTTTCGCGCTAGCCCGGCGAGCAAGATGGGGAAGCTGGAAGAGTCGTGGCAGGGCCAGAATCTGCACCTGACGGCGACGGTGATGGGCCAGTCCATTACGGGACGGGTTGAGCCGCGCGTCAACACGGTGGAGGTGGATATCGATCTGCCCTGGGCGCTGGCGATGTTCGCGCCGACGGTGCAGAAAGAGGTGGAGAATCGGGGGAGGCTGATGTTGGAGGAGAAGAAGTAGGCGCTAGATCAAGCGCAATTGAGGAATGACTTCGAAGCGTCCGTCGCGGGAGTAAAGGGCCGCATCGTGCTGGAGTGCCAAGGCAGCAATCCAAACGTCGTGATGCGGGATCGGTGTGCCCTGCTGACGAAGTTGACGGTAGAGGGCGGCGTAACCGTTTATGGTTTGCAGGTCGGGGAGCAGAACCGTCACGTGAGGCTGGGAGAGGAAGCGGGTGAGGTAGAGCTCATTCTCGCGGGCGCGGCGACCTAAGCTATAGCCGACTCGAATTTCTGCGACGACGACGAAAGGAATAAGAAGTTCATCCACTGCCTCAAGCAGACCGACGACGCTTGGCTCGCCGCGCTGTAGGTCGGTGTACCGGTTGGTGTCCAGCACGATTTGGATCGGGGAGTCCCCATTGCTCATAGTCAATCCGACTGAAGTCTTTCATAGCCTCTTCAAATGCCGGATCGTCGACCCATGTTCCGACGATCCAGCTGAGATCTCGCTTTTTGACATGCTGCCCCATCGCGCGGAGACCGACGGTGAGGGCTTGGATCGCCGTCTCGTTGATGCTGCTTTTATCCTTCCTGGCTTTCTCACGAAGCGCCTGGTCGAGCAACTTGGGGATGTTGCGGATCGTGTACTGCATGTGCAGGCACTATATCGACCCAAATGCAGGCATAGCAACAAGATTCGTGCAGGCAGATTCGGGCAGTCAAACTGAGGCGGAATGCGCCTGAACCTGTTTTTCCGCGTGGTAGGAGCTGCGGACGAGGGGGCCGGATTCGATGTGTCTCAGGCCGCGGTCTTCGCCTTTTTGTTTCCACAGTTTGAACTCATCGGGGTGGACCCAGCGGGTGACGGGGAGGTGGTTGGGGGTGGGCTGGAGGTACTGGCCGATGGTGAGGATGTCGCAGCTGATGGAGACGAGATCATCGATGAGGGAGTCGACTTCGTGCGCTTCTTCGCCGATGCCGAGCATGATGCCGGTCTTGGTGACGAGGCCCTGGTCCTTGGCGATCTGGAGGAGTTTTAAGCTGCGGTGATACTTGGCCTGGGGGCGGACGACGTTGTAGAGGCGCGGGACGCTTTCGAGGTTGTGGTTGAGGATCTCGGGCTTCTCGTCGAGGACGAGTTGGAGCGCGTCCCAGTTGCCGCAGAAGTCGGGGATGAGGACTTCAACGCTGGTGCCCGGGGATTGCAGGCGGATCTGGCGGATTGTTTCGGCCCACACGGCCGCCCCACCGTCTTGCAGCTCGTCGCGGTTGACGGAAGTGATGACGACGTGGCCGAGACTCATCTTCGCGACGGCGTCGCCGACGCGGCGGGGCTCGTCAAGATCGAGTTCCGGTGGGCGTCCCGTGGCGATGTGACAGAAGCCGCACGAGCGCGTGCAGACGTCGCCGAGGATCATCAGGGTGGCGGTTCCGGCGGCCCAGCATTCGCCCATGTTGGGGCACTTGGCCGATTCGCAGACCGTGTGCAGGCGGTGGCCGTCGATGAGTCGCTTGAGGTTGGAATAGCCTTCGCCGGAAGGCATTTTCATCTTGAGCCAGGAGGGCTTGCGCGCGTGAGGACGGGCAGGATCGAGCGGCGCGGAGGGCATGCCCGTCGCAGGGTTTGACAAGACCAGATGGTTTAAGGACAAGTTCATCGGGGGGAAACTGCTGTTGCGTTCTAGCGTCTGACACAGTTTAGGAATGATGAGCATGAGTGGCAAACCCGTGGTGGCGCTGGCGTTGTCGAAGAGCCTGCACGAGATCATGTTCATGTCGGAGGATCTGAGCCGGCTGGGCGAGCTTGCGGAGGTTGTAGGGCCGGTGCAGGAGCCGAAGAGTGAGGCCATTCAGCCGCTGTTGCGCGAGGCGACAGCGGCGATCACGTGCTGGGGGTCGCCGCGATTTGATGCGGCACTGCTGGATGGAGCGCCGAAGCTGAAGTTGATCGCACACAGCGCGGGATCGATTCGGCCTGTGGTGACAGACGCGGTGTATGAACGTGGCATTCAGATCACCACCGCGGCGGCGGCGAATGCGGAGCCGGTGGCAGAGACGACCGTTGCAATGATGGTGATCATGCTGAAGCGTATTCCGTGGGTGTTCCCGCAGCGCGCGGAGCGGCGGGCGCTGCTCCAACCGGTGAAGCCCATTCGGGAGTTGCGGGATCTGGAGATCGGGATCATCGGCGCGAGCCGGGTGGGGCGCGAAGTGATTCGGCTGCTTCAGAGTTATCCGCGACTGCGGATCAAGGTGTACGACCCTTACCTGACGGAAATGGAGGCGCGGAATCTTCGGGTTGAGCGGGCGTCGCTGGAGGATGTTTGCCGGTGCGAGGTGGTGAGCGTTCACGCGCCGAGTTTGGAGTCGACGCGTCACATGCTCAACGCTCGGACGCTGGCGCTCCTGCCGGATCACGCGGTGCTGCTGAACACATCGCGCGGGTCGTTGATCGACGAAACGGCGCTGGTGGCGGAGGTTCGGCGGCGGCCGCTGTATGTCTATCTGGATGTGACGGAGCCGGAGCCGCCGGCGGTGGATTCGCCGCTGCTGAAAGAGCCGAATATCCTGCTCACGCCGCACATTGCGGGTGCGATGAACCAGGCGCGCAAAGACATGGGGAGGCTGGCAATTGATGAGACGCTGCGGTTTCTGCGGGGTGAGCCGCTGTCGCAGGCGGTGACGCGGCAGATGCTGCCGAGCCAGGCGTGACCGAATGTGGTATAATTCGGGCATGTCAGGCACGCCCTCTGCGCTTGAACGGCTGCTCCGCCCCACCGAGGGGGACATTCCCGCCGACTTTGCGAAGAAGCTTCTTAAGTTGCACTTTGCGGAGTCGGATCACGAGCGTTGCCGCGTTCTGTCTGAGAAGGCCCAACTTGGGCAGTTGAGCGACGAAGAGCGCGTGGAGTTGGATGATCTTCTCATGGCCAATGACGTTCTGACAATCCTGCACGCAAAGGCTCACAAGTCTTTAGCCCAATCGAACACGTAGGGGTGCGATGGCAGGTTCTGTCGAGCGTGCGATCCGCCAGTTGGCCAATGGCCGGTGTGAGTACTGTCAGTTGCCAGAGCTACCGGACTCGTTCAAGCACGTTCTGGATCACGTCATCGCCAGGCAGCACCACGGTGAAGCGACGCGTCACAATCTCGCGCTTTGCTGCGTTCGCTGCAACGCTTTTAAGGGTCCAAACCTAACCGGCATCGACCCGATTTCGAAGAGGATCACGCCGCTGTTTCACCCGCGCCAGGACATTTGGTCCGAGCATTTTCGATATGAAGGTCCGATCCTTGTTGGCTTGACGGACAAGGGAAGAGCAACAGTCGCTGTTCTTTCGATCAACCTCCCCGTTCGTGTCGCGGCTCGTCACGCGCTGATGGAGAGCGGGCTTTGGAGCCGCTAACCAACTGTCTCTCCACTGGCCGGTCAGCTATACTCGTCGAATATGCCCATGCGCATTTTAGTTTTGGGTGACATCGTCGGCCGGCCGGGTAGGCAAGTGGTGGCTCAGAAGCTGCCCAATTACATCAAGAACAACAACATCGACCTGGTGGTCGCGAATTCGGAGAACATTGCCGGTGGGTCGGGGATTACGGCAAATTTGTTTCACAAGGTGCGATCGTACGGCGTGGATGTGGTCACGCTGGGGGATCACATTTACAAGCGGGCGGACATTATTCCGACGCTGCAATCGTCGGAGCGCGTGGTTCGGCCGGCGAATCTTTCGGCGCAGGCGGCGGGGAGGCCTTATACGTGCGTGACGACCAATGCGGGCGTGCAGGTGTGCGTGTTTTCGCTGCTGGGGCGGATCTATATGAACCTGCCTTCGGATGATCCGTTCGCCGCGGCGGATCGGGTGCTGAACCAGATTCCCGCATCGGTGAAGGTTTGCGTGTGCGACATGCACGCCGAGGCGAGCAGCGAGAAGATCGCGATGGGGCATCATCTGGATGGGCGGGTGTCGCTGATCTTTGGAACGCACACGCACGTGCCGACGGCGGATGCGAAGATCCTGCCGGGGGGCAGCGCGTTTATCTCGGATGTGGGGATGTGCGGGCCTTATGATTCGGTGCTGGGGCGGCGGAAGGACCGGGTGCTGAAGTTCATGACGACGAACATGCCGGTGCCGTTTGATGTGGCGACGGGGGACGTGAGAATGTGCGGGGCGATTGCGGAGATCGATCCGGAGACGGGGCAGGCGCTGTCGATCGAGCGCGTGGAAGTGCAGGGGGAGAATTCAGAACAGGCTTACGATGCGGATGATAAGCCGACGCCGCAGCACGTGCCGCATACGTGAATTGACGTGGCATGGGCGTCTCGCCCATGCAAAAGGGCATGCATGGGCGAGACGCCCATGCCACGGAAAAGACAGCCGGTTACTGTTTCTCGTATTCCTTGAGGAACCCTTCAAACTCGCGCATGTGTCCTTCTTCATCTTTGAGGATCTGGGTCATCATGTCGGCGGTTACATAGTCGACGCCTTCGCAGGCTTCGATGATCTTCGTGTAGTGGTCGATCGCGCCCTGCTCGGCTTCGATGACGCCTTTGATGACGGTGACGACGTCGGTGGTGTCCTTGGGCGGCTGAAGGAAGCGCTGGGTTGCCTTGAATTCCATGCTGCCGGGGGTGAGGCCGTAAAGCTCCTTGATGCGCTTGGCGAAGAGCTGGGCGTGGCCGAGTTCCGCGGTGATATCACTTTGAAGCGAGCTTTTGATCTCCTCGGCGCGGACGCCGTCGAGGTTGACCGAATTGGCGATGTAGCTCATCACCGTTTCGATCTCCATCCAGTACGCCTGCGTGAGCAGGCCGACGATTTCCTTGCGCTTGTTCTCGTCGCGAATGATGGGCATGGTTTCTCCTTCAGGCGGGGAAGGTAATTGGAATAGGCGGCGGTGTCACTTCAGAAAAAGCGGGATGGAGCGCGGTGGATCATTTTGCCAGCGTCGCGACCAGGCGCCAGACGAGGTGCGGGGAGAGGCGGCGTGGGAGGGATTTGTTGAAGCTGTCGACGAGGGTGTCGAAGCGCTTGGTGTAGGGAAGGCGGTCGCGCTTGCCGATGTCTTCGCCGAGCATTTCACGCAGCCGAGCCCGCGCATCAGGATCGATGTCCGGCGGCGTGCTCCTGGCTTCACCCATTCGCGGGAGCTTTCCCGCCTTGCGGAGATTCAGCAGATGTCGCCAGACCTCCTGGCGCGTCGGTTTGGTCTCGTCGAACGCGGAGCCGTAGCTGGCGTAGAGGGATTCAAAGTGCGGCGTGTAGGGGAGATCATCGGCGGTGCGTCCGATCTTCTCGTACGCCTGGATCAGCGCATCGCGCTTCACGGGGACTTTGTGTTCGATGCCGGCGAAGAGGGAGCCGGCCCCTGCGCCCTTGGCGTTTTCAATGGTGGCGGCGGAAGCGGATTCGGTGGAGCGATCGAGCAGGAGCAGCACGGTACCGAAGGGATCCTTGGCGGTGGCGCGGAAGCCTCGGGCGACGGGGACAGGCGGGCCGGAGAATTTAAGTTTCAATTCCTCACGCCGACGATAGAGATCGCGGACGTCATCGACGAGGTAATACGTCGCCTCGGCGGGGAGATCAGGGTCGGTGTGAAGAACCAGCTCGCTTTGATCCAGTGCGAAGGTGGCGAGATCGCTGGTTTTCTTGAGGAGTTTCAGGCCCAGGGTGTCGCGGTAGTAGCGGACGGCGCTTTCGAGCTGCGGGACGCGGAGGATGATGCGGTCGACGCGCTTGAGCATTTTTTACTCGTCACCCCCCTGCTGTTTATGGCGAAGCGTCGTTGGCTGGTGTTGTAGAAAGAGCCCGGACCCTGCCCTCTCCCGGAGTACCGGGAGAGGGGAAAGAGGCTGGAAGACCAGTGTTGTCCATGTCCTGGGATTCCTTCTCGCTCGGGGCGTGGTATCCGCCGCGGATGACGAAGATGCCGCCGGTGAGATTCCAGAAGATCTGCACGAGGCGGATGGACATCGTCAGCGCGAACGCCTGACTCACCGTTGCGCCCTGGGGCTTGGTCAGCAGGATGGCGAAAAACTCCATCACGCCGGCGCCCTGGGGGCTGATCGGGATCGAGCCGGCCAGCACGATCACCGGCACAACGACCCAGTAGTACCACGGAGCGAGCGGCAACCCGAAGGCGCTGCCGGCGAAGGTGGCCGAGACAATGACGGTGATGTGGACGGGAAACGTCACCAGCATCGTGGCGAGACATCGCAGCGGGTTGCGGCGATACAGCACGATCGCTTCCTTCGCCTTGGCGAGCTGCGTCTGCATGGGCAGGCGGCGGGTGATGAAATCGACGCCCGTCAGCCGCCGCAGGGCCGGCTTGTAAAGGATGATCAGCCCGATCCCCGTGCACGTGATGATGACCAAGGATCCAATCGCCACCTGTAGGCATTTTTGCAGCACGACGGAATTGGGGCTCGGGCTGGTGTGCTCGCGCCACGCGACATAGCCGGCCATTGAGCCGCCGAGGATAATCAGCGCGAGCAGCCCGATGGCGCGGTCGACGATGACGCTGACGACGGCGCGGGTGCGCTTATCGGGCGCGAGCTTGGCGGCGTAGTACGCTTTCAGAACATCGCCCCCGGTGGAGCCGGGCATGAAGGTGTTGTAGAACGCCCCCACCATCGTCACGACGAACGCTTTGCCCGCCCCCATGTTGATCTCGACGATTTTCAGAAGCTCGTGCCAGCGCAGCGAGGTGATGATGAAGGTGAGCGGGAAGATGACCAGCGCCCACGACAGCTTCCAGCGGTTGGCGTCACGGATCATCGGGAGCAGGCCGCGGTCGATCAGTGGATACGGCACGTCGACCGTATATTTTCCCGCGACTTCACCTGGCTGGATCAGGCGCGCCGGGCCGTTATGCACATCCCAGTAGCGCTGCCAGAGGTTTCGGGGCGGTGATGCGATGATGGGCCAGGTGGCGCGGTTGCCCTTCTCTGTCACCTTCAGCCCCAGGACGGCAAGCTTGCGGCCGTCCTTGAGTGTGATTTTCTGGCGGTCGGTTCGGGCGACGAGTTCCGTGCGGGAGACATCGCGGGTTTCGCCGCCGGCTGACAAGATGCGGAAATGCGTCGCCCCCTCCTTTGTTTCGTCTGCGAGGCGGACAGAGGTCGGCCACCCGTCGCTCCCGGTGACCAAAACCCGGTCGTGCATCGAGATGTTGGCGACCACCCAGTAGATGCCGACAACGGCGATGGTCCAGCGCAGCAAAAAGAGCAGCCACTTGCGGCCAGCATTGACGTGTTTCGCATTCGATTGATGCGCAGGCGCGTCCGGCATTCTGATTAAGATTCTGGGGAATTTGGCATGGGATGCAAATCACCATCGGGGATTGGACAACCGACTCCGCTTCTCTCTGAACATCGGCGGCGCTGAGACAGGAAGGGCGCAACTTGCCTGTCAGCGCGTGAGGCCTGCGGGTGGGCTCTTGCCAAACGACCGTGCAAACGTTGTTGCAGAATTGCTGTGTTGCATGCGGTTTTTGAGCCGCTAAGGTACGACCGATAACTGAAGGAGAACTGTCCATGGCGTTAATCCCTCCGCACGGCGGAACGTTGGTGAATCGGATCGTCTCGGGTGATGTGTCGCGCGGGGCCGGGAACGATGCGGGGAAGATGGTGCAGGTGCAACTGAGCGCTCGTGAGGCGGGGGATCTGGAGATGATCGCCATTGGGGCGTTCTCGCCTCTGGAGGGGTTCATGGGGGAGGCGGATTTTTCGCGCGTGTGTCAGGAGATGCGGCTCGCCAGCGGCACGGTGTGGCCGATCCCCGTGGTGCTGTCGCCGGCGGATGAGGTGGCGGAGAAGATCAGCGTGGGGGACACGATTGCACTGGCGCTAGAAGGGCAGGTGCTGGCGACGATGCGGGTGAGTGAGAAGTTTAAGCACGATAAGAAGCTGGAGATCCCCAACGTCTATAAGACTGAGGATGAGGCGCATCCAGGCGTGAAGATTGTCGTGGGGCAGGGGTCATGGTGCATCGGGGGGAAGATCGATGTCCTAAATCCCAACCCGAAGCCGGAGTTTCCGGAGTTTCGTCTGCCTCCGGCGAAGACGCGGGAGGCGTTCGAGCAGCGCGGCTGGTCCACCATCGCGGCGTTTCAGACGCGCAACCCGATTCACCGGGCGCATGAGTATTTAACCAAGTGCGCCCTTGAGATCACCGATGGGCTGCTGATCCATCCGCTCGTCGGTGAGACCAAGAGCGATGACATTCCGGCGGATGTCCGCATGGAGTGCTACCAAGTTTTAATCGAGAAGTATTATCAGCCGAAAACGACGATGCTGAGCGTGATGCCGCTGGCGATGCGTTACGCCGGGCCGCGCGAGGCGATCCTGCACGCGCTGATCCGGAAGAACTATGGCGTAACCCATTTCATCGTTGGCCGCGATCATGCGGGCGTGGGGAACTACTACGGCACGTATGATGCGCAGAAGATTTTCGATCAGTTCGATGTGCCGAAGGAGATTGGGATCACGCCGCTGAAGTTCGAGCACAGTTCCTGGTGCAGGACCTGCGAAGGCATGGTCAGCGCCAAGACCTGCCCACACGGGCCAGAGACGAAGGTGTTCCTGAGCGGGACGAAGGTGCGGGATATGCTACGGGCGGGCGAGCGGCCGCCGATGGAATTCAGCCGGCCCGAGGTAGCGGATGTGCTGATTCGGTGGGCCAAAAGTGCGGGTTGAACGGTATGCTTCTTGAGCGATGGCGGCCATCTCCTTCGATCTTCCGCAGGATGTGTTGTCCGCCCTGAAACGCGGGCCGGACGATTTGGCGCGGGAGATGCGGGTGGTGATGGCGATCTACTGGTATCTGCGCACGGAGCTTTCGCAATCGAAGGCAGCGGGGCTGGCCGGCCGCTCACGTGCCGCGTTCATTGAGGAATGACCACGCGTTAATCTTCACCTTGATCGTGCCGCCCGGGCCACGTCCGCCTCCCGGTCTCGCGCCGCCAGCCTTCCCGCAGCGAGGTGCCGGATGTGCTGATTCGGTGGGCAAAGAATGCTGGGTAACATGTGATATACTGCACCCCTATGACCAAGGTCTACGAGGAGATTGTCGAGTTCATCGCTGGCGGTACGACGCCGAATGACGTGGTGAGCTTCCAGGCTTCAGACGAAGCCAAAGATCGCGTCGCTGCTTTGTTGCAGCAGCAGCAAACCGGCGGGTTAAGCGAAGAGGGCACGGCGGAACTCGCACATTATCTCGAGCTCGAGCACATCATGCGTCTAGCTAAAGCGCGGGCGCGCACACGAGTGGGACGGCAGCCATTATGACTTCGTATGTGCCCGCCGCACTTCGAAAGCTGGTGGCGGCACGTGCTGATGCTGTTTGCGAGTATTGCCTGATCCACGAGGACGACACGTTCTTCGGCTGTCACATCGAACACATTATCTCTGAAAAGCATGGCGGCCCCACGGAGCCGAGTAACCTTGCATTCGCGTGTGCCTTCTGCAACCGCCGCAAGGGAACCGACGTCGGCTCTTTAACCGACAGCGGAACATTCGTGCGTCTTTTTAATCCGCGAACGGACCACTGGGGGGAACATTTTGCTTTGAATGACTCGCGAATCGATGCCCTGACCCCGATAGGTGGAGTTACAGTTCCGCTGTTAGCGCTGAATCACCCGGACCGAATCCTGAACGTGACACATTGCGCCGTGCAGGGCGATATCCATCCTCTGCGGCAATGAAGAAGATGCGCATGGAAAAGTGATAGAGCACGTGCTCAGGATTCGTCCTCTTGCTCCTGCCGCTCCGTCTCTGGATCCCGCGCCACCAGCGTTCCGGCGGCGAGGTCGCCCAGACGCTGCTTTAGCGGCAGGAAGATCATCAGGGAGAGGGGGAAGATCAGGATGACGTCAACGATGCGCAGCACGTTCCGCGACAGCGCGGCGACGGCCGAGGGAGGGTTGCCGTCGAGGTTGGTCACGCGAAGGTTGAAGAGCATTTTGCCCATCGAGCGGCCGGTGACGATCTCGAGGATCGCGGTGTGCAGGACATAGACTGCCAGGCCTGCGGTGAGCCAGAGGATTTGCGGCATTGTGAGGTGGCTCATGGCATCGGGGCTGGCATTGGCGGGGGAGGCGAGCAAAAGCCCCAGCAGCAGCGGCGTCGCATCGATCACACCGGCCGCGAAGCGCGGGCCCAAGGGAGCGAGGTGCAGTTGCTCCAGCCGCTCGGCCGCCTGCGCGATGGCCGAGCGCCGCGTGAGCGCGCCGAGCATCACGATGAGGAACACCAGCGTGCAGGCGACGATCAGGATGCTCTTGATCCGATCAACGGCAATCGCCGGCTGCTGCGTCGCGGAGAACGGTTTGCCGGCGGCCTGGCCGTCGAGGTTGTACGGCTGCTCGACGAGCTTACGCGGCCCGTCGGAGCAGAGGATGCGAAGCTGCCCCAGCGCCGCGGCCACCGCCTGGTGAGGGGACTGCTGCATCTCCCCGGTCGGCTGAAGTTTTACGGGGCCAGTCCACTTGTCGCTCGCGACGTAAATCGAAACGCCTCCCTGATCCTCCACGGCCGCGACGGGCTGGTTTCCCAGGTTCAGCAGCGAGACATGCGCATCGGGCGCGATCGGTCCCAGCGCCTGCGGCGTGTCCCATCCTTTGGTCGTGAAGCTGATGACGTTCAGCGTGTGATTCCGATCGACGTAAGCGAGCAGCGGCCGATGGTTGAGAAGAACCATCGACGCCACATCGTTGCGGCGCACGCCCGGGGGGAGCGGCGACTGGTAAACCCAGTCACCTTGCGCGAGATTGAAGAGGCCCACACTTCCATTGCGAGCGGATTGGGTTGTGGCGGGAAGCGCGGGAGCCGTGGGAGCCGCTGGACCCGTCGAAACAGAAGCCGATGTAGCAGGCCGCGCAGGCGAGGGAGCGGGCTGCGTCGCCGCTCGCTGGTCCGCCCCGATTGCCCACACCGCTTCGGCATCACCCGCGATGGCGACGATATTCCCCTGCCCCGGCAGCGCCACGCCGGATCGCGCTGACGTCTCCGAGAGCATCATCCAGTCGCCGTTGTCCAGCAGGACGATCAACTCACTGCCGCGATCGGAAAGCTGCACCGCGCGGGCGGCGACTTCGCCGACGTATTGCCAGTTGGCGAAATCGCCGGCGGTGCGGGCGCGAAAAACTGTGCGGCTGCCGGCGCGGGTTGGATCGAGCGGAGGACGAACTTCTCCGATCCACAGCGCGTTGAGGTTGCCGTGCGCGAGCAGGTCGTAAGGCGCTTGCGCGGCGCGAGCCGCGGCGCGGGGCGCGAAGACGGCCAGCGCAAGCACCAACACCATGAGCAGTGGCGGGAGAACAGAAGGCTTACGGGCCGCAGGCTTCATCAAGCTGAATCACTTTCGACGTGTAAGTTCGCTCCGGATCGAAGTGGAACGAGCGATCATCGGGCACCTGGCGCGATCTCAAGGGCTGGCTTAGCGCGACATCCGTAAAGTGCAGCGACAGCTTCGATCCACTGTCGGGGAAATAAAGCCGGTACTCCGTAGCCACCTGGGGCCACTGGCTCTCCGGCACGTTTTCCAGCTTCACCTTGCGATGTTCCGACAAATACGCTCGGAGCACAACTCGGCCGTTGGCATCAAACAGCAGCACCAGCCGCGGGAGAAGCGTCTGCCGATCATACCAGACCTCCCGCACCGCCACCCACCGGTCCGGCAGCTTGCCGTTCCAGACGAACATGTACGCGTCTGCGTCGTTGTTGAAGCGCATCGTGGGCGCGGGGAGTTGATTGAAATCTTCACCAATCGTTGCGATGCCGAGTACCTGCTGGATGAGGTCGGGGCGGATGGGAATTTCCTGCGCGCAGGGCTTGCCGAGGTTCTCGTAGCGCCCCCACCACGTGGTGTCGGGGCCGACCTTGACGCTCATCCAGTAGGTGTCGCGGTTGGAGCCCAGTTCGAACACGCGGCCGGCGCCGGTCTTGGTGGCGAGGATAAGGAGGTCGCGGCCCTGGCGGTACAGGAGTGCACCGGAGAGCTGCGCGTTATCCACCTTCTTCGTCTGGGGATCGACGATGGAGACGTCCATCTCCTGGGTGACGTTCAGGGTGGGGAGCCTGCGGTTGTTGGCGTTGATCTTCTGAACCGCCTCGTACATCGACAGGGTGGGGCCGGTGTAGGGGTCGCGAACTCGTCTGTTGTTGTGGGCGCACCCGAGGAGAAGAGCGCAGAGGATTACGGCGTAGCATGGGCGTCTCGCCCATGCCACATCGATGTGCATGGGCGAGACGCCCATGCCACGCATGAAATCACAGCTCTTCATTGAGGATTTGACTCAACTGTTGAGAGACTTCGGTCATGGCGGATTCGTTGAGCTTGGGGTCGACGAGGTCGAGCTTTTCCTCTTTGCCTTTGAAGTGGAGGGTCCAGATGTCTTTGTTTTCCTCGTGGCGGGAGCCGTCGTAGATGAGGAGCTTTTTGCGCATGAGGATCAGGCCGAGGACGAAGCGGAAGTTGAGCTTCCCGGGTTCTTCGGTGTCCTTGAGCCGCTCGAACAGTTCACACAACACTTCATCATCGACGAACAGCTTCTTCTTCTGCTCCGCCGCCGGCATGGTTGTCTGCCAGAAACCGATGACATCTTTGCGGTCGAATTCCGGCCACGCCGTCATCGAAATGTCGAGCCGCTCAAAGCCTGTCGGCGTCTCGCGAAGCGCGGCCATGAATTTGTCGCCGACGCCGATATCCGCACCGGTGATCGAGCATTTGCCCGTGGGACGGCCAAGTTCGTAACCTGAAGAGCCCTGCGGTTTGGTCGGAGCGGCCGCGCTCATTTCGTCTCCATGAACAACTCTGCTTGTAGCACGCGTTTCTAACCCGTGGTCTGGGACGCTGCGCAGGGGTTTAAAACCCGTGCCACGTGGGCATCACATCCTTAGGCGGTCACTTCTAAACGATACCTCTGCCAGATTCGTTGGCTGTTGCGCTTCATGATCTCCGTCGCCGGGACGAGCAGTTTTTCCGTGGCCATTTCAAAATGCATGCGCTCGGCGGCGTCGTTCAGGAACGGCAGGTTCGCGCGTACGTTGTACACGCCGCAGCGGACCGTTGCCATGGCGAGTTCGGCGCAGACGGCCATGTCGCTGAGCAGGTAGGGGTTGGAGACTTCCCAGACTTTGTCGACGAGTTCAAGGATGGCTAAGCCGCAGGCGGCCATGGCCTGGGGGATTCGGAGGCAGGCGAGGAGGGTGACGTTGACCTGCGACTGACGGCCCTGGAAATCCGCGGGCATTTTTCTGGCGGCGGTGAGTGCGTCGTAGGCAAGTTGGTCTTCGCGCATGAGCTCCAGCATCAGTTGCCGGGCGCGGTCGAGTTGGAGCAGGGCCTGGCGGAGCATCCCTTCGGTTTCGGGGATGTTGGCTTTTCGGTCGACGGAATAGTTGAGGGTCATCTCGCCGATGGCGGCGGCGAGGGCGCCGGTGAGTGCGGCGACGGAGCCGCCGCCGGGTGCGGGTTGCTTGGCCGCTGTCGCGCTTAGGAAGTCGCCGATGGTTGTGGTTTGGTCGTACATAGTGTGTCGAGGTTGGGTTGGGGTGAAAGGTGCATGGGCGAGACGCCCATGCCACGCTTGGAACTATTTACCTCCGGCATCATGCTGGACGCCTCGGGGGGTTAAGTCGACTGGGGGGAAATCGTTGTAGGTGCGGGGGCCGGTTTTGATCTTCACCGAGTCGGGGTCGGGGGTGGTGACGGTGACGACGGCTTTCGTCAGACGCTTCGCGGCGACGCCTCTGACCTGGTCGAGCGTGACGGCGTTGACCTTCTCGTTGTAGTGGTCGCGGTAGTCGTAGCCGAGGCCGTAGAGTTCATCGAGGGCGGCTTGCTGCGCCTGCTCGGCGGGGGTTTCGCGGTTCATCGCTTCAGAGGTGTTGATGAGCTGCTTGGAGCGGGTGAACCAGTCCTGGTTCATCGCCTGCGCGCTGCCTTGCAGGCGGGCGATGTTTTCCAAGATCGTGTCGACAACTTCGTTCACCTTGGAGGGATCGCAGCCGGCGTAGACGAGGAAGGTGCCGGGGTACTCGTTGCTGCGGCCGGGAAGGGACTGGGCGTGGACAACGTAGACGAGGCCCTGGCCGCGGAGGATCTCGTGGAGGTAACCCGTCGGATAGCCCCAGCCGCTGGTCATGGTGTCGCCGACGTCGAGGGGGAAGTTGGAAGGTTGGCCAATGACGGTGTTGGCGTCGTAGCCGATGATCACGCCGGCGACAGGGAGCTCCGTCTTGTTCAGCTCCACGCGCTCGACGTTCACTTGAGCTTTGGGAACATTCGCTAGCGAAGCGACGTCGCCGGAGGGGGCGGTGGACGGACGCGGCTGCGTGGTGGAGGTGGATGCGCTGCCGAAGGCGCGGGACGCAACCGCTTGCGCCTGATCCAGCGCGATGTCGCCGTAGATGGCGAGCACGCGCGGTGCCTTGATCACCTTCTCGCTGTACCACTTGGCGCACTGCTCGGGCGTAAACGCTTTCACGTTGTCGATCGTGCCGGGGACCATGAACTGGTACGGCGAATTTTTGGGGCCGAAGAAGGCTTTCTTGAAGAACTTCATGCTCGCGCCGTTCCAGTCGGCGTCGATCCCCTCGATCTGCGCGCTGATCCGCTGCTTCATCGGGTTCAGCTCATCCGCGGGGAAGGAGGGGTTCTTGATGATGTCGGCGTAGACGTCGAACGTCTTGTCGAAGTCAGCCGTCATGCAGGTGGCATTGATGAACCAGCTGTTGCTGCCGCAGGTGGCGGTGAGGTCGCCGCCGATGGAGTCGAAGAATTCGGCAATCTGCTGCGCGCTGCGGGTCTTGGTGCCGCGCGGGAGCATTTGCATGGTGAGGTTGCCCAAGCCGTTGGTTTTGGCCTCCTCGGTGGTCAGGCCGCCGAGGGAATAAAGCTGCATCACCACGAGCGGGCTGGTGCTGATGCGCTTGTGCAGCAGGACGGTGCCGTCGCCGAGGGTGATGCGGGCGACGGAGGATTTGGTGGATTGCGCGATCGTCTGCGTGGTGGGCGCGACCTTGCGCAAGAGATCCTCGGCCTTCGGGAGCCCCCCACCGCCTACATATTCCGTGGGCAGCATCGCCGTCGTGATCATCTTGTCACGCAGGAAATATTTCTTCGCCACCTGCTGGATCTGCTGCGCGGTGACCGCCTCGATGCGCTTCACGTAGCGGTCCTGGAAGTGCGGGTCGCCCGCGCTCATCAGGTCCGTGGCGAGGGATGCGGCGATGTCTTCGCTGGTCTGCTGGCTCTTCACGCGATTGGCGCGCATCTGCACCTTGGCGGCATGAAGCCGCTCCGTAGCGACGCCGTTCTTGATCACGTCGTCGAGAATGCCCAGCAGCGCCTCGGTGGCCGCGGGGACATTCTTGGGGTCCAGCTCCATGTCGATGAGGAACGTGCCTTCGACATAGGACGGCGTGGAGTCGGCGGCCATGATGTTGTTCACGAGCCGGCGCTTGTCCCGCAGTTCTTCGACCAGGATGGAGCTCTCGCCGTTGCCGAGGACCGTCGCCAGCAGGTCGAGCGCGTACATGTCCTCGTGCGTCAGGCGCACGGAGGGAAAGCCGATCTCCAGGCGCGCCTGCCCGAGCTTGGGAAAGGTCGCGGCGAGCGTGCGCGGCGCGAGCACCGGAGGCTCATCCGGAATCTCACGCGTGAAGACGCGGCCGGGGGCGGCGTCGTCCAGGTACTTGGTCATCGCGGCGAGCATCTCCTTCGGCTCCAGGTCGCCGGAGACGGAGAAGACCATGTTGTTCGGCTGGTAGGCGAGCTTGTAGTAGTTGTAGACGTCATCGCGCGAGAGGCCGCGGATGACCTCCTGGTAGCCGATCACGGGGACGCCCGCGGGGCTGACGCGGTAGCGGTTCTGCTGGGTGAGCTGCCAGAAGACCCAGTCCGGTTCGCCCTTGTCTTTCTCGAGCTCGCGCTGGACGACTTCATACTCGCGGCGGTATTCCTCGGGCGTGATCAGGGCGCCCAGCATCCAGCCGGTGACGAGATCGACGGCTTCGGCCATGTGCTCGGGTGTGGTGTTGATGAAGTAGGCGGTGTGGTCGGTGGTGGTGTAGGCGTTGGAGTTGTTGCCGAGGCGCTGGAGCAGGTCGCGGTTTTCGGCTTCGCTGCGCCGCACCGAAGACCCCCCTGCCACCAGGTGCTCGAGCAGGTGCGAGAGGCCCCCACCGAGCCAGGGTCCTTCGTAAACACCTCCCGTGTAGACGTAACCGCGCACGGCGACGACGGGCGAGGGGACGCGCTTGGCGATGACGACCGCGCCGTTCTTCAGGCGCGAGATGATCTCATCCGGTTGCTCAACGAGGCGGTATTCCTCGTTGCCGTAACCGCTCGGTCGCGTGGCCGGCGCATCGGGTTGAGCCGGTGGCGGCGCTTTCGCCTGCGCCGGGCCCGCCGGCGCCGAAGGCGCGGCCGAACCAGTCGCCCCGCCCGATGATGATCCGCCAGCGTCCCGCTGCTGCGCCTTACTTGAAGGCATTGAGCAGCCCACAGAGAAGACACCCACTACCACCAGAGTTAAGACCAGCCATGTGATGTTTCGGGGCACGCGCATCCTCGTCCTTGCTGTTGGGCCAAGGTGCATGTTGTAACCACTACACCCCAGCGGTCACAGGGGGAAAACCGGCTCTGCCCCATCCCGCTGGGTCACGCCGAAAGAACTTCCACCCTAAGCTCATCACATCGCACCAGTGCCGCATCGGATGTCAGAAATGAATCCACTTTTTGTTCCAGCCCCGTCGCAAGATGAATGGCATCGGGAGTGCGGAAGCCGTAGCGAGCCCGCAGGTTGGTTGCGCGCTCAATCGTTGCAGCGTCGAGTTCTGAAACGTGCAAGAACGGCTTCCAAAGAATCGTTCATATACCGAGAGAAGAGACGCATTGCCCTCGCGCATCGGCTTCACGCGACACTCCAGCCGCGACAGCCTTGACGTCACCAGCCGCGCCGTCGACACACGCGCCAGCCGTTCCATCACCATGCTTCGAAACGGAGCCGACCCCTCGATGGCGTAGATGATCGTGTTCGCGTCAAGGTAGAGCGTCACGTCACGTCCCCCCACCCGTCACGCTCCTTTCGAACTTGCCGGTCGATCTCCTTCCCCTGACGCTGACCGGGCGGCAGCGCGCGCAAGAAATCCAGAATGGTGTCCCCGTTGCCGCTTTCCCCCGCCGGATGACAGATCACCTCCACCCGCTCGGTCATCTCTGAAACCGGCTCGTCCAACTCCACCTGACGCGGCCCGATCAGCCGCCCCTTGATGATGATGGGGTTCTGCATGTCGACAGCATACCAGCCGCAGCCGCACTCGTGCATCAATTCGCGACGGTCAATTCTCTCTCCGGTCGAACCTTACTCGCGATCATCTCCCGCGAAGGCAGCCGCACCTTCCATACCAGCCCCATCGCCTGCATCGCGCGGATGACAATCCAGCTGATGTCGAGCTGCCACCATTCCAAGCCGTGGCGCGCGGAGGTCGGGAAGGCGTGATGGTTGTTGTGCCACCCTTCGCCCCAGGAAAAGAGGCCGAAGAAGAAGTTGTTCCGGCTCTCATCGTGGCTGCGATACGGCCGGCTGCCCCAGATGTGACAGACCGAGTTCACGCTCCACGTCATGTGATGCACGATGAAGATCCGTGCAAAGCCGCCCCACACGGCGCCCAGCAGCGCGCCTTTCCAACTCATCGTCGCCAGCCCGCCGATCGCCGCGGGAATGGCAAAACCAAGGAAGACCCACAGTGCGAACCACCGGCTCACAAACGCCGTCACCCGATCTTCCAGAAGATCTTTGCTGTACTTCGAAAGGTCCGGAATATCGGGATCGAACAGCCAGCCAATATGCGAATACCAAAGCCCGTGCAGCGTTCCGCCGTGCTCGTGGCCGGTGTGGTAAGGCGAGTGCGCATCCCCTTCTTCATCCGAGTGCTGGTGATGGTGCCGATGGATCGTCGTCCACTTGATTACCGGCCCTTCCACGCTCATCGACCCCAGCACGCCGAGGATGAACCGGACCGGCGCGTACGTCTCAAACGACTTGTGCGTGAACAGCCGGTGGAAGCCGATCGTCACCCCCAGGCTCGTGGTGGTGACCATCACGAGGAAAACCGTCAGGTGCAGCGCATCGAGGCCGCGCCCCCAGAAATAAATGCACGCGGCGATGAAACCTGCGAACGGCAGAAGCACCACCAGCGCGTTGAGGAACTTCACGTAGCCCGGCAGCGGTGGAACGTTGTTCTTCGTGGCGGAAAGATCGTCGGTCAAACAAGTCGGCATAAGGTGTAATTCTATGTCTTCTGAGGCCGGTTAGTTCGTATTAAGTCTGGACGGGAAGTCTTTTACAACAAAATGCGACGAACGCACAACACAACAGCCCCGGCATATGCTTAAGGACGATGGCGCGCTTCAAGATCTTCCTGCTCTCGCCGGCACGATGCGACGGAGAACGCGCTAAACTTCTCTTTCGCCCGGAGGCGCGCTTCGAGCTCGCCATGAAGCTCCGCACGCCGCAGGGCGCCACCCTTGGCCAAACCTTCTCGTTTCTTTCCGGCCTCTACTTCCGCGGAAAGCTCGCTTACGCCAAGACCTTTGGCAAACACGGCAGCTTCGTCATCACCACCGACCGCGGCCTGGTCTCTCCGGATGAGCTCATCACGCTCGATGATCTGCGGGCCATGGCCGGCAACTGCATCGACACCAGAGAGCAGCGCTATCGGGGTCCGCTCGAGCGGGACGTGAAGGGGCTCCCAAGCTGCGACGTCGTCCTGCTCGGTAGCGTCGCCAGCGGAAAATACGTCGACATCCTGCTCGACATCCTCGGCCCGCGCCTCAAATTCCCCGCAGAGTTCGTCGGGCGCGGCGACATGTCGCGTGGCGGGCTGCTCCTCCGCTGCGTCGAAGAAAGACGCGAGCTCACCTACGTGCCCGTGAAAGGCGCTGTGCTGAACGGGAAGAGGCCGCCAAAGCTCGCGCCCAAGCCTGGCATCATGAGCCGGGTCAAAGACGATTGAGCGCACCCGCCCTGGCCGCCTTCGCTCCGACGGCTACATCTCGCACGCCTCCGCCATCGGCGGGCAGGTACAGATCAGGTTGCGGTCGCCATATGGGTTGTCGATCCGCCCTACCGCCGGCCAGAACTTGTGCTGCCGCAGCCAAGCCGCGGGATACGCTGCGCTCGAGCGCGGATATCCGTGCGGCCACTCATCCGCCGCGATTGCCGCCGCTGTGTGCGGCGCGTGCTTAAGCGGGTTGTCCTCGCGATCCAGTTTCCCCTGCTCAATCGCGCGGATCTCTTCGCGGATTGAGATCAGCGCATCGCACAGCCGATCCAGCTCCGCCTTCGACTCGCTCTCAGTCGGCTCGACCATTAGCGTCCCGGGCACCGGCCAGCTCATCGTCGGCGCGTGAAAACCGTAGTCCATCAGTCGTTTGGCGATGTCTTCCACCTTCACATTGGCCGACTTCTCGAACTGCCGGCAATCCATCACGAACTCGTGCGCCACCCGCCCATTTTTCCCCTTGAACAGAATCGGATAATGCGGCTCCAATCGCGCTGCCATGTAGTTCGCATTCAGGATCGCGATCTCGGTGGCGCGCGTCAGGCCGGGGCCGCCCATCATGCGAATGTACATCCACGAAATCGTCAGAATATCCGCCGACCCGTAAGGCGCCGCCGAAACCATCCCCACCCCTCTCTCGGAAATCTGAGATTTGAAATCTGCAATCCCAGATTTCAGATCCTTCGCCGGAAGAAAATCCTTGAGGTGCTCCGCCACCGCGATCGGCCCCATCCCCGGCCCGCCACCACCGTGCGGAATGCAAAACGTCTTGTGCAAATTCAAATGACAAACATCCGCCCCAATAAACCCGGGGCTCGTCAGCCCCACCTGCGCGTTCATGTTTGCGCCGTCCATATATACCTGCCCCCCGTGCGCATGAATGATCTCGCAGATCTCCCGCACCGTCTCTTCAAACACGCCATGCGTCGACGGATACGTGATCATCAAACAAGCCAGGTTCGCCGCGTGCTCTGATGCTTTTTTCCGCAGGTCGGAAAGCTCGATGCTGCCATTCGCATCAGTGGCCACCGGCACCACTTTCATTCCCGCCACCACAGCGCTCGCAGGGTTCGTTCCATGCGCGCTCGTCGGGATCAGACACACGCTGCGGTTCCCTTCTCCGCGCGCGTCGTGATACGCGCGTATTGCAAGCAGCCCCGCATACTCCCCCTGCGATCCCGCGTTCGGCTGCAAAGAAACCGCCGCAAAACCGGTGATCTCCGCCAGCCAGCGCTCCAGGTTCTCGAACACTTCCGCGTACCCCTTCGTCTGATCCGCCGGCGCGAACGGATGCATCCGGGAAAACTCTGGCCACGTCACCGGGAACATCTCGCTCGTCGCGTTCAGCTTCATCGTGCAAGACCCCAGCGGGATCATGCTGGTCGTCAGCGAAAGATCCCGCGACTCCAGCCGCCGGATGTAGCGCAGCATCTCCGTCTCGGAGTGATAGCGATTGAACACCGGATGCGTGAGATATTCGGATTTCCGATTTGAAATTTCAGATTCGAGATTTCCCACCTGCGCCAGCTCATCCACGTTCAGCCGAAACGTTGACCCGCCCGCGAAGCTCTCCAGCAGCGCCTGCACGTCCGCCCGCGTCGTCGTCTCATCCAGCGCCACCCCGACCGAGCCATCCCCAAAATCCCGCAGGTTGTACCCCGCGTTGCGCGCCGCGCTCAGCACCATCGCCACATCCAGCCCGTTCGGCCGCACGCGCACCGTATCGAAGAACTGCCCAGACTCCACCCCATGCCCCAGCCGCTCCAACCCCGCCGCCAGCGCCTTCGCCAGCGCGTGCACGCGCTGCGCGATCCGCTTCAATCGCCGCGGCCCATGATACACCGCGTACATCCCTGCCATAATCGCTAAGAGCACCTGCGCCGTGCAGATGTTGCTCGTCGCCTTCTCCCGCCGAATGTGCTGCTCGCGCGTCTGGATCGCCAGCCGCAGCGCGGGATTTCCCTGCGCATCCTTCGACACGCCTACGATCCTCCCCGGCATCTTCCGCGCAAACTCATTCTTCGTCGCCATGAACCCCGCATGCGGTCCGCCAAAACCCATCGGCACCCCAAACCGCTGCGCCGACCCCACCGCAATATCCGCCCCCAACTCCCCCGGCGACTGAATCAACGTCAGCGCCAACAGATCCGTGGCCATCACGACCATCGCGCCGTCGCCATGTGCAACAGCAATGACGTCCGAGAAATCGCTGATCCGCCCATACGTGTTCGGATATTGCAGCAGAACGCCAAAGCACTTTGAAAGCTGAGATTTCAAATCTGAAATCTCAGCCACCACGCACTCGATTCCGAGGGACTTGGCGCGTGTTTGCACCACCGCAATGGTCTGCGGATGGCAATCGCTGCTGACAAAAAAAGCATTCCGCTTCCCATCCCCGCTCCCCCGGCACATGCTCATCGCCTCCGCCGCCGCCGTCGCTTCATCCAGCAGCGACGCATTCGCCAGCGGCAGCCCCGTCAGATCCGCCACCATCGTCTGAAAGTTCAGCAGCGCCTCCAGCCGCCCCTGAGCGATCTCTGCCTGGTAGGGCGTGTACTGCGTGTACCATCCGGGATTCTCCAGGATATTCCGCTGAATCACCGGCGGCACAATCGTGTCGTAATACCCCTGCCCGATGCACGATCGCATCACCCGATTCTTCGCAGCAATCCCCCGCAGCTCCGCCAGCGTCTCAAACTCCCCCCGCGGCTCACCGATCTTCAACCCTTCGCGCAGGCGAATCCCCGCCGGCACCGTCTGCTCGATGAGTTCATCAAGCGAATCCGCCCCCAGCTCATCGAGCATCGCGCGCACATCCGCGGCGCCCGGTCCGATGTGCCGGCGCACGAACGTATCTGAAGCATTCAGAATCGTCCCCGGCACACCATCCGTGTGTTCCCCCTCCAGCCCCACCGCCGCGCGCGTCACGTTCGCCTGATCCATGAAACAATTGTAGACGCCCGCATTGCCTCGCCCAAGCAAGCGTCATCCGCCGGTCTTCTGCGCGTACTCTTCACCCGAAAGCAGCTTGTCGATCTCGTCCGCCGCGCTCGCTTTGATCTTGATCATCCACCCCTGGCCAAACGGATCGCGGTTCACCAGCCCCGGATCGTTCCCCAGCGCGTCATTCACTGCGGCGACCGTCCCGGAGACGCCGGAGTACAGATCGCTCGTCGCCTTCACCGATTCGATTTCGCCAAAGCGCTCGTTCGCCCGCACTTCTGACCCCACCTTCGGCAGCGAAACATACGTCACATCCGTCAGTTCATCCGCCGCCGTCTGCGATATCCCAATCGTCACCACATCCCCCTCCACCTTGTGCCATTCGTGCGACTGCAAATACCGACGATCATTGGGAGCCGACATTGTTCTTCCTCCGTGGCATGGGCGTGTCGCCCATGTATCCCTGTCGCATGGGCGAGACGCCCATGCCACGTTACGGCTACGTCGACCGTTTATAAAACGGCAGCTTGACCACTTTTGCAGGATTGACAGTGCCCTTCAAGTCCACCGCCAGTTGCGTCCCCTCCCCCGCCACATTCGCATCCACATACGCCATTGCGATGCTCTTCTGCACCGTGGGCCCAAACGTTCCGCTGGTGACTTCCCCCACCGCGCGCCCATCGCTGATTACCGCCATCGCCTGTCGAGCGATGCGCCGCCCTTCCAGTTCCAGCCCCACCAGCTTCCTCGCCGGCCCCTTCTCCTTCACCTCGCGCAGCTTCTGGACGCCGATAAAATCCTTCGTCAAATCCACCGCGAAACCCAGCCCCGCCGAAATGGGATCCATCTCCTCGTTCAACTCATGTCCATACAGCGGCATCCCCGCCTCCAGCCGCAGCGTGTCCCGCGCTCCCAGTCCCGCAGGCTTGATCGTAGCGTCGGCCTTATCGGTCTTGCCGCCGATCAGCTTCATCGCGATCGGCGCCACCTTCCCCGGGATCACCACCTCCACGCCGTCCTCACCCGTGTATCCGCTCCGAAAGACCGTGAACTTCAGCATCCCCAGGTACGAGCCGCTCTCGAAGTGATAGCGCTTCATCCCCTTCAGATCGACTGGCAAAACCCCCGCCAGCCGCTCAATCACCCTCGGCCCCTGGATCGCCACCATCCCCGTCGATTCCGTCTTGTCTGACATGTCGAAATCCAACCCCGTCCGCGTGCGCATCTCGGTGAAATAGCGCACCAGCTTCTGCCGATTGGACCCGTTGCACACCAGGATCCAGTTCTTCACATCGCGGCTGATGATCACATCATCCATCACCCCGCCGCGCTCATTGCACACCAGCGAGTACCGCGACTGCCCCGCCTTTTGATCCGCCACGTTGCGCGTCAGCACCTTGTTCAAAAACGCCGGCGCATCCTTACCGGAGAAGTGCAGCCGCCCCATGTGCGAAACATCGAAGATCGACCCGCTCCGGCGCGTCTGCTCATGCTCATCGTTGATCGACCGATACAGGATCGGCATCTCCCACCCCGCAAAATCCACCAGCTTCGCCCCCGCCGAGACATGAAAATCGTAAAAAGGCGTGCGCTTGAGCATGAGCCGAAAGACGCTATCCGCCGGGGG
>DASVUC010000177.1:0-12812 GCA_036387255.1 Tepidisphaeraceae bacterium
CCATGCCACGCGAGTTAATGATCTCCGGCGACTTTGACTTTCTTGGTTTCTTCTTCGTCCATGGGGATGAAGAGGAGGGTTAAGGTGCCGGGGATGGTGAAGAGGCAGGCGGCGATGAAGACGCCTTTGTAGCCGAAGACGGCGTGGACGATGCCGGCAAAGATGGTGGCGAAGGTGATGAAGAGAGCGCCGAGGCCCGTGCCGATGGCGTAATGGCTGGTGACGAACCTGCCGCGCTGGGCGACGTGCATCAGGTAGACGAAATAGCCGGCGAAGCCCATCCCAAAGCCGAAGGCTTCGACAAAGACGACGACGTAGAGCCAGATCGGTTGGGGAAGCTCGTAGGCGGCCCACACGTACATGATGTTGGGCACGTGCATGCAGACGACCAGCGGCCAGAAGGCGCGGCGGAGGCCGACGCGGGAGATCCACCAGCCGCCCAGGAGCCCCCCTGCCATCAGACCGGCGACTTGGCCGACGCCCTTGATCAAACCGAGTTGCTGGAGCGTTTGACCCATACCGCCGAGTTCGCGCTTGTCCATGATGAACAAGGCAGCCATGGCAAAAATCATGGCCTCGCCGAAACGGTAAAAGATGATGAACGAAAGAATCGCCGGGAAGCCGGGCTGGCGGAAATAGGTGACAAAGGCGTCGCCCATGGGTGTGCCGCGCACCTGGGCGCGGATGAGCCAGAAGAGCGGGATGAGGGCGACCGCCGCCGCGACGAGCGTGACGGATTGGGTGCGCTGTTCCGCGCCGGTCATGTGCCAGGTCAAGGGCACCTTGGTCTTCGGCAGCGCAGCTAAGGCAGCGTCGCGGGCCTTGGGATCGACGATGCTCATCGCGGTGTCATAGGTGTGGCCGTGGAGCGAGCGGAAGATCGTGAAGCCGGTGAACTCGACACAGGCGGAGATGAGGAAATACGCGGCGACGCCGGCGGCGACGATCGTGAGGGTGCGGACGATGTTTTTGCTGAGCTCTCCTTCGGCAATTTGCACGGCGGGGACATCTCGCGCGGGGCGCGGCAGCATGAAGAAGTTCCAGATCATCCCCGCGCCGTAGATTGCGGCGGCGATGCCGAGGCCGATTGTCCAGGCGGCTTGCTTGGCCATGCCGCGCTTGATCATCCAGCCGGCAAAGACGATGAGGACGGAATCAATAAAGAGCCGGCCGAAGCGGGAGAAGGCGGCCATCACGCCGCTGAAGGCGGCCTGCCGCTTCTTGTCGAGCGACATCAGATAGAGTCCGTCACAGGCGATATCGTGCGTGGCGGAGAGCGTGGCCATTACGAACATCGCGACCACCGTGAGCACGAAAAAGTGCGGCGTGGCAATCGCGCCGGCGGTGAGCAGGAGCGTGATCGTCAGCAGCACCTGCATGGTGACGGTCCAGCGTCGCTTGGTGGAGACGAGATCGACCAGCGGACCCCAGAACATTTTGAACGTCCACGGGAGGGCGGCGAGGCCGGTCCAGGTGGCGATGGATTGCACGTCGACGTCGAGGTTTCGGTAGACCGGCGCGAACAGCGACGTGACGATGCCGTTAGGCAGGAACTGCATGAAGTAGAGGACGGGGACGAACAGCCAGGGATTGATGTTCTGCTGCTCGCGGGCGAGTGGAGGCGTTTCTTGTTCGATTTGAGTGGTCATGGACGCCTCGGTGCGGGAGATTCAGCTTAGTGTCATCCTGAGCAGTACTCCGCGAAGGATCTGGCCGAGAGGCCGATCGGCGCCAGATGCTTCGGAGTACCTCAGCATGACACACTTGGAGTCAGCGTAGGTTCTGGCGTATCGCGCCAAATCCGGTTACTTAGGCGGCTGTCCAAAATAACGCCGGTGATACTGGAGCACAAATGAGGCTGCTGGTCGACGGGCTGATCATCCTGTTGTACTTCATCGTGATCATCACGATCGGCCTGTCGATGGGCCGGCGGGAGAACACGCTGCATGATTTTGCCCTGGGCGGCCGGTGCGTGCCGTGGTGGGCGGTGATGGCATCCATCGTGGCGGCAGAAACGTCGGCTGCCACGTTTCTGGGCGTGCCGAGCGAGGGGTTTAAGACGCAAAGCCTCGCGTATATGCAGCTCGCCTACGGCGTGATCTTAGGTCGCATCGTCGTGGCTTATGTCTTCTTAAAACCGTTCTATCACTATCGCGTCTACACGGTTTACGACTTCCTCGGCATCCGCTTCGGGCCCAAGACCAAGGGGTACGCATCCGCCCTGTTCCTGTTCATGCGGACGCTGGCTTCCGGGACGCGGCTGTTCGTGCCGTCGCTGGTGATGGTGCTGGCGTGGAAGCTGCTCGTCGGCGGCGAAGCGAGTGCCGCGGTCGGGCAGCAACTGAGCGTGCAGGCGTATCTCGTGGCGATTGTGCTGCTGACGATCGTCACCTGTCTCTACACCGCGATCGGCGGGATCAAGGCGGTCATCTGGACGGACCTGATCCAGGCGGCGCTGATGATCGGGGCGGCGCTCGTCGCGATCGCAACCCTGCTCTATCACCTCGGCGGCGACTCGTGGAATTTAGCCCATGGGATGCGCGCGGTGATGGAGGCGGCGCCCAACATGGCGTCGGCGGGCGGATACGTCTCAACCGGTCTCGAGCCCCGCGCGGTCGAGGCGTATCGCGCCGAGCATCACCTGGCGGCGATGGGCGCGTGGGATTATGTGAAGATGTGGATGGGGACAGACTACACCCTCCCCGCTGCCGTGGGCGCGTACACCGTCATGTGCATCGGCGCGTTCGGCACCGATCAGGACATGGTGCAGCGCATGCTGACGGCCACCGACTACAAGAAGAGCCGGCGGAGCGTGATCACCGCGGCGTTTCTGGATCTGCCGATCTTCGCGGGGTTCGCGTTCATCGGCGTGCTGCTGTTCGCGTATTACCAGAACCGGGCGAATCCCCCGGCGGCTGCGGATGTTTTCGCATCGTACATCCTGCACGTGATGCCGGTGGGGGTGCGCGGCCTGGTCCTGGCCGGCGTCTTCGCGACGGCGATGGGATCGCTCTCTGCGGCGCTCAACGCGCTGGCAACCAGCGCCACCAACGACTGGTACATCCCGTACTTCCGCAGATCTCGCCCGCGCCCGCACGGGAGCGAGAGCGCGGGCGCGGGCGATCGGAGCGATGCGCATGATGTGACGGTGGCGCGGATCTTTACCGCCGTTTTTGCGGTGCTGATGATCCTCATCGCCTGGGCGTTCGCGCACGCGAAGGTGACCAACCCCAACGTACGGATCATCCCGGTCGTGCTGGGCATCGCCGGCTTCATCCTCGGACCGATGCTGGGCGTCTTCCTGCTGGGCATGCTCACCAAAACGCGCGGCTCCGACCGCGGCAACATGATCGCGATGACCGTCGGCCTTCTGACCACGATCTACCTCGGCGGCCTGCACGTGGACCTGGCCAACCTGCTGGGCGTCGCAAGCCCCATCCAGGCGCCCCCCTTCAAGATCGCCTTCACGTGGTTCGCGCTGATCGGGGCGACGGTGGTGGTGGTGATCGGAATCTTCTTCCGCACGCCGGGCGGACGGGTGGCGGCGGCGGCGGGCGAAGTGCAGTCCGAATAAGCGGGCGCCCAGTGCAATAAGGGACAGCGCCGGGTCGGCCTGATTCAGGCATCGCATCTCAAATCTGAACTGCATTAAATTCGCCACGGAGGGGCACGGGGTGGCGAGAAACAGCAGGATGGAAAAAGGCGCTCCCCAGAGACCAACGCGCGATGACTAGATTTCTTCGACTAAGATTTTCGCCGCTGAGGCGCTGCCGAGGGTGAGGGTCGGGCGGTTTTTGGGGGTGACGGAGACGGCGTCGGCGGAGGGGTCTCGGGTTTTCACCGTCAGCTCGGCGCCGGGTTTTAAACTGGCTTTGTCGACGAATTGCAGGAACCGGGCGTCCTGGTCCAGCACGCGCGCAACCCGGAGCTTGTGGTTGATCGGGCAGTCCATCAGGCTCGCCAGGCGGCGCTTGGTGAGTTTGCCGGCCGAGGAGGGGATCGGGTCGCCGTGGGGGTCGACCTCGGGGAAATCGAGCAGCTCGTCGATCTTGGCAAGCACTTTTTCAGAGATTGCGTGCTCCAGCTCCTCGGCTTCCTCATCCACCTCCGACCAGTCAAGCTTGAGCGTCTCGACCAGGAACAGCTCGACCAGGCGGTGGCGGCGGACAACGTGCAGGGCGAGCTTTTCTCCCTTCCCGGTGAGCTTCACGCCGCCGCGCGGCTCGTATTCCACCAGGCCGGATTCGGCCAGCGTCTTGACCATCGCCGTGGCGGTGCCGGGGGCGACCCGCATCGCGGCCGCCAGCGCGCCCATGGGGACCATCGCGCCCTGGTTGCGCTGCTGCTCGGAGAAGATGGCTTTAAGATAGTCCTCGACCGTACGCGTGGCCATGAATGCCCTAAGAAATCATTTTGACTTGTCAAAGTCTAACGTTCGACTAGTATTGCTCCAGAACCATGGTCCGTCAATCTGCATCGTCGCCCGTGCCCTCGCCCGCCGGCAGCGTTTCGCTGGAAGAGCTTCACGCGTCGGTCGCCGTGCCGGCGCCCAGCGCCAGCTTCTGGAAACAGTACAAGGCTTTTGCCGGGCCGGCGCTGCTGGTCTCCGTGGGGTACATGGACCCGGGGAACTGGGCGACCGACCTGGAGGGGGGCGCCAGCTACAAGTACGGTCTGCTCTGGGTTGTCGCGGTCTCCAGCCTGATGGCGATCATCCTCCAGGTCTGCTCGGCGCGGCTGGGAATCGTCGCCAAGAAAGACCTCGCGCAGGCGTGCCGCGATTTTTACCCCGCATGGAGCCGCTGGCCCAACTGGCTGTGCACCGAGATCGCCATCGCCGCGTGCGACCTGGCCGAGGTGCTCGGCTCGGCCGTGGCGATCCACCTGCTCTTCGGCATCCCGCTGCTGTGGGCGGTCATCATCACCGCCTTCGACGTGCTGCTGCTGCTCTCGCTGCAAAGCTTCGGCATGCGCGTGATCGAGGCGTTCATCCTCGTGCTGGTCTTGACCATCGGCGCGTGCTACTTCATCGAGATCTTCATCCTCCCCCAGACGAAGCCCAGCTTTGCGGAGATGGGCCACGCCCTGATCCGCCCCGGCTTCCGCGAGCAGGGGATGATCTACGTCGCCATCGGCATCATCGGAGCGACTGTGATGCCGCACAATCTATACCTCCATTCTGCGCTCGTGCAGACGCGGGCGTTCCAGCGCGACGATCAGTCCATCCGCAAGGCGATCCAGCTCAACACGATTGATGCGACGCTGGCGCTGTCCATCGCGTTCCTCGTCAACGCCTCGATCATGGTGCTGGCGGCGATCGTCTTCTACGGCAAAACCAGCGTCACGCTTGCCACCGGGCAGGTGGTGACCTTCGGCGATGACTGGATCCAGGAAGCCTACCTCACCCTCGCCCCGCTCCTGGGGACGGCGATGGCGAGCATCCTCTTCGCGGTGGCGCTGCTCGCCTCCGGGCAGAGCTCGACCGTCACCGGGACGCTGGCCGGCCAGATCGTGATGGAAGGGTTCATGCACTGGCGCATCCGCCCGTGGCTGCGGCGGATGATCACGCGGCTGGTGGCGATCGTGCCCGCGGTGGTCGTCATCGCGCTGCGGGGGGAAAATTCCGTGAACGATTTACTCACGCTCTCGCAGGTAATCCTCGGCATCCAGCTTCCCTTTGCGATGATCCCGCTGCTCCAGTTCACGTCTTCGAAGAAGCGCATGGGGAAATACGCCAATGGAAAGTTCCTGCTCATCGCCGGGTGGACGAGCTGCATCCTGATCACCCTGCTGGACATCTACGGCCTGGGCAGCATGCTGATGAACGCGATCAAGGGCGGTTAACGTCATGTACCAAACGATTCTCGTAACGCTCGATGCCACCTCGACGGACCGAAAGATCCTCGAGCACGTGAAGCCGCTGGCGAAGTCGTTTGGCGCGAAGCTGGTTTTGCTGCACGTCGCCGATGGGTGGACGGCGCACACGTACGGGCCCGAAGGCGTCTCCCGCGAGATCGAGGAAGACCGCGCGTACCTCGCGACGCTCCAGCGGGAGCTCAAGGGCGAGGGGATCGAAGCGGATGCGGAGCTGGCGTTCGGCAATCCCGCCTCCGAGATCGTCAAATGGGTGAACAACAAGCATTGCGATCTCGTCGCGATGAGCACGCACGGGCACCGGTTCTTCGGGGACTTGTTCCTGGGCGCGACGGCGCACAAGGTGCAGCACCGGGTGAGCGTGCCGGTGCTGTTGCTTCGCGCGAAGTGAATGACACTGCACCGGCATCCTGCCAGTGGCGTTGGGATCAAAGGCGAAAACACGGGCACGGTGCCCGTGCTACGGAAGAATCATGCCCAGCGTCATTCCCTACGAGCAAGTCCTGTCGCGCATGGGGCGCGAAGGGTTCGTCTCGCTCTACTACAATGCCGGGGCGTTCGGCTTCGCGCCCGATGTGGCGGTGGAGATCGTGGGGTGGATCGGGCCCGGTGATCCGAGCATCCGCGAGCAGATGCGGGCGCAGACGATTGCCATTGCGCCGCCGCACGAGACGAATCTGGCGCGGCTGCTGGCCCGCGCTTGGGAGTCGCTGCTGGCGGGCGAGCTCTGGCTGATGCCCAAGAGCCACTGGGCCTATGAATTGGACTTTGGCAACGCCAGTTGGCTCCCCGAAACCCTCGCCGGGATCGGCATTGACGCGAAGGAACTACAACCGCTCACCAACGCCGCCGCCATCGCCTTCGCTGCCGGCGAGCGACAAAACGTTGAATCATTCGCAGCGCAATTGCTCACCCACCTGCACGGCAGCGATTTTCTCGCCGCCTTCCCCGCCCACCGCACCGTCGCCACGCTGCATCACCACAAGCAGATCTGGTGGCAAACGCCCGTCCCCGCACTGGCGGAGCGGCTCCGCGCTCTGCCGCGTCACGGCGTTGATCAATCCACCCAGTCCTCATCATGATCCGCCGCCACTTCGACGGGCACGTGCGCGGGCGCGGGCGTTTCGGCCTGCACTTGTCGCTTGAAATCCAGCACTTCCACGAGCGAGCGTACGTGCGACGCGAGCGCCTCGCGACCCTCGCGCGTGAGATGCAGCGTCGTAACCGGCTTTCCCTCGTGGAGCTGCTTCTCGATCATCACCAGGCCCGCCGATTCGAGCCGGCGCGCATGCGTCGCGAGGTTGCCATCGGTTAGTCCCGTGCGCGAGCGAAGCTGCACAAACGCCTGCGCCGGCTCTTCCGCCAGGGCCGCCAGGATGCGCAGTCTTCCCGGGTTCGCCACGAGGGGATCAAAAGTCATAAAGGGGTTATCGGGCGAACGGATCATCCCAATTGAAAAATCCGAGCGCTCGTGCGAACCTTGGCGGCAATCCAATCGCGGAAAGGGAGCATATGAATCGGCTGGTTCTGCTGGCGCTGTGCGGGATGGCGTGGGTTCTGGCGGGGTGTGAGCAGCGGCAAGCGAACGGACCGACATCGCAGCCCGGTGCGACGGCAGGGGCGGCGCAAGCGGGCACCGGCGGCAAGCGCACCATTGCCGTCATCCCCAAAGGCACGACGCACGAGTTCTGGAAATCAATCCACGCGGGCGCGAATAAAGCCGCGCAGGAGATCGGCTGCGAGATCATCTGGAAAGGGCCGGTACGCGAGGACGAATCCGCGTCGCAGATCGCAACCGTAGAAGACATGATGAGCACCGGCGTGAGTGGGATCGTGCTCGCGCCCAATGACGCCAGTGCGCTGGCGCGGGTGGTGGATCGCGCCAATCAGCAGAAGGTGCCGGTGGTGATCATCGACTCGGATGTGAACAGCCAGAACTACAAGTCCTTCGTCGCCACCGACAACCACAAGGGGGGCCAGATGGCGGGTGAGCACCTCGCCCAGCTGCTCGGCGGCAAGGGCAAGGTGATCCTCCTCCGCTACCAGGAGGGCTCCGCGTCGACCGAGAAACGCGAAGCGGGATTCCTGGACGCAATGAAGAAGCACCCGAAAATTCAGATCGTCTCGATGAACCAGTACGCCGGCGCCACCTCCGACAGCGCGCAGAAAGCTGCCGAGAATCTGCTGGCGGCGTACAAGAACGCCGACGGCTCCCTTGCCGTTGACGGCGTCTTCACACCAAACGAGTCGAGCACGTACGGCATGCTCCTCGCCCTCCGCGCCGCGAAGGGCGCGGGCACGGTGAAGTTCGTCGGCTTCGACGCATCGGAAAAACTTGTCGACGCCCTCCAGGTCGGGGAGATCCACGGCCTGATCCTACAGGACCCGGTCAACATGGGTTATCTTGGCGTAAAAACCATGGTCGCCGTGCTGGATGGAAAGACGGTGGAGAAGCGAATCGACACAGGCGTCCACCTCGCCACCAAACAAAACCTCGCGACGCCCGAGATCGAAGCCCTCATCGCGCCCCAGTGGGAAAAGTTCGGCGTGAAGTAACCGGCCCGGCGGTACGCTGGGAACGCTGCGGCTCTTACCCGTAGCATAAGCGTCTCGCCCCTGCGCTTTAGAAACAAGCACGGGTGAGACCCCGCCAGACACCATGCTACGCGTCGTCCCGGAGCAACGTGATGCCTCCCCGCCTCTCCATGCACGCCATCCGCAAGCGCTTCGGCGCGACGCTCGCGCTCAACGGCGTTTCACTTTCCGTTGCGCCCGGAGAAGTTCACGCGCTCGTCGGCCAGAACGGCGCCGGCAAATCCACGCTCATGAAGATCCTCTCCGGCGCCACGCGACCCGACGAAGGCGAGATGTCCCTTGACGGCGAGCGCTACGCCCCGGCCTCGCCGCTGGAAGGTCGAAAGCTCGGCGTCGCCATGATCTACCAGGAGCTCTCCCTCGCCCCGCACCTCTCGGTGGCCGAGAACATCGTCCTCGGCCTCGAACCCACGCGCGTGGGCCTGCTTCGCTGGCGCGAGATGAAAGAAACCGCATCGCGCGCCCTGGCGACGCTTGGTCACGCCGATCTCGATGTCACGCGCCCCGTCGCGGGCCTGTCGCCCGCGACGCAGCAGGTGATCGAGATCGCGCGCGCCCTCGCCGTCGGCTGCCGTGTCCTCGTGCTCGATGAGCCCACCAGCTCCCTCACCCGCCGTGACGTGCAGGCCCTGTTCGAGGTGATCCGCCGGCTCAAGCAGCAGAACGTCGCCATCGTCTACATATCCCACTTCCTTGAGGAGGTTCGCGAGATCTGCGACCGCTTCACGATCCTCCGAGATGGCAAAACCGTCGGCGCCGGCGACGCCCCCACCACCCCGCCGGAGAAAATGGTCGAGCTGATGGTGGGCCGCTCCGTCGACAACCTCTACCCGCGCTCGAGCCGCTCGCCCGGCGACGTCGTGCTCGAGATCAACAATCTCTCCGGCGCAACCAAGCCGCACAACGCGAGCCTCACCCTGCGCCGCGGCCAGGTCCTCGGCATCGCGGGCCTCATCGGCGCGGGACGCACCGAATTCCTCCGCGCCCTCTTCGGGCTCGACCCCATCCGAGAAGGCAAAATCAAAATCGCCACCTCCGCCGGCCGCGATCTCACGCTCACCAGCACCACCCCCGCCACGCTGTGGCGCTCCTGCGTCGGCGTCCTATCCGAAGACCGTAAAAGTGAAGGCCTCGCCCTCTCCATGTCCATCGCCGACAACGCCACACTCACCGACCTCAAACCCCTCGGCCGCTTCGGCTTCATCTCGCCGCGGCGCCAGCGCAACTCCGCCACCCGCTGGGCCGACGCCCTTTCGCTCAAGCGCCGCGACATCACCCAACCTGTAGCCGACCTCTCCGGCGGCAACCAGCAAAAGGTAGCGCTGGCCAGACTCCTTCACCACGATTGCGACATCCTCCTCCTCGACGAACCCACCCGAGGCATCGACGTCGCCTCCAAAGCCCAGATCTACCAGCTCATCGATCAACTAGCCGCAGGCGCTGCCCCCGCTCCCCCGCCTTTCCCCTCTCCCGGTACCCCGGGAGAGGGCAGGGTGAGGGCTCTTCCTGAACAACCTGACCGTTTCACCTCATCCAACAATCGCCCCAAATCCATCCTCATCATCTCCTCCTACTTCCCGGAGCTTCTCGGCATCTGCGACCAGATCGCCGTCATGACCAAGGGCCACCTCTCCGCACCCAAATCCGCGAGCGAGTGGACCGAACACGCCCTCGTCCTGGCCTGCACCGGCCCGCGCGCTCCAGAAACTTCAGCATGACTGCTTGGACATTTGCCCATTTCTCCTTTTGAATTTGCTTCGGATTTCGCTTTTCGCGCTTCGGAACTTTTTCATGACCCCCACCTCTTCTCCAACCGCAAGGCGCCTGCTTCACTACCTCGACCGCCTCGGCCCCCTCCTCGCGCTCGTCCTCATCTTCCTCTTCTTCCTCGCCTGCATCGGCCCGAAATTCGCCAGCTTCGACAACATCCAGACCATCGCCATCCAGTCGACCATCGTCTGCATGGCCGGCCTGGGGATGACGTTCATCATCATCTCCGCCGGCATCGATCTCTCCATCGGTTCCGCCGTCGCCATGGTCGCCGTCGCCGTCGCCGTGCTGCTCAAGTGGAAAACAACATCAGCGGCTTCCGGACCCTCGGCCTACCTGACGAACCTGCACCCCATCGCCTTCCCCCTCGTCATCGCCATCGGCGGCATCCTCATCGGCGCCCTCTGCGGCCTGCTCAACGGCCTGCTCATCACAACCCTTCGCCTCGCCCCGTTCATCATCACGCTGGGCACGATGATGATCTTCCGCGGCCTGGCCAAAGCGTTCTCCCACCAGCAAGCCGTCAACCCGCCGAACAACTGGCTCGCCGACATCCTCAGCTTCCCCGCCATGCCCCAGTGGATCGAAACCTCTCCCGCGCGCTCGGTTCTCCAGTGGCTCTACCTCGCCCCCGGCATCTGGGCAACGCTCCTCCTCGCCATCATCATGAGCGTGATCCTCTCCTTCACGCGCTTTGGCCGGCACGTCATCGCCATCGGCTCGAATGAACAAACCGCCCGCCTCTGCGGCATCCCCGTCGCGAGCCGGAAGATTCTCGTCTACACCCTCGGCGGCGTCTTCGCCGGCTGCGCAGCGTTGATGCAGTACTCCCGCACCAACCAGGGAAGCCCCACCGCCAACGTCGGTCTCGAACTCGACGTCATCGCCGCCGTCGTCATCGGCGGCGCTTCCCTCTCCGGCGGCAAGGGCTCCATCCTCGGCACCATCGTCGGCTCCCTCATCATGACCGTCATCGGCCGAGGATGCTCCCAAGTCCCCATCCCCCTCTTCCTGCGCGGACTCACCGAAGGCAACCCCACCGGCCTCCCCACCTACATCCAGGAAATCGTCACCGGCTTGATCATCATCATTGCGGTGGCGCTGGATCGCATTCGGCGCTAAATCACGGCACTGAATCTTCCCGCCTTTAAAAACTCCACGGGCAGGTCCGTCTTTCCCCGCGTCACCAGATCCGCCAGCACCTCTCCCACCACGGAGGCAAACTTGAACCCATGCCCGCTGAAGCCGCAGGCGACGATCACCCCTTCTCGTCCCGGCAGCCGGTCAATCACGAAGTGATGATCAGGCGAGTTCGTATACAAGCAGATGCGCATCGAGCGCAGCGGGCCGTTTGCATCTGGGATGATCTCGCGCAGCACCGTGCGGAATTCCTCCTCATCCTCAAGCGACGTTTCCCGGCGCACGAGGTCCGGATCCGTCGCCTCCCCCGCGCGATGCCACGCCAGCTTGAATCCCTCCCCATCCGGCAACATCGGGAACCCATAATGCAGCGACCCGTCCGCGTGCCCGATCGCCCAGACGGGCAGGCGCCCCAGTTCAAACAGCTCCGGTCTTCTGGGCGTCACCCAGCCAAGCACCTGGCGCGTCACCTCCAGCTTCACGCCCAGTTCGCGCACAAGCCTGGATGTCCAAGGCCCCGCGGTAAACACGATCTGCTTCGCGCGATACGTCTCGCGCACCGTCTTCACCCAACCTTCTCCCCACTCCACCACTTCCTCATCCGGATGAATCTCCGCCCCCGCCTCGCGCGCCAGACGCGCGTGCGCAGCCACGCACTTCTCCGGCACCAGCAACCCCGCGTTCTCCTCAAACATCCCCACCACATCTTCGGGCACGTGAAACTGCGGGTACCTACTGCGCAGCTCCTCTCGCGACAGCAGCTCATGCGGCAGCCCATGCACCCGCGCGCTCGCCAGCGCCCCCGCGATCGCCGGATCGGTCGGCCGCCCCATGTAGATCCCGCCGATCTTGTAGAACAGCTTCTCTCTGCTTTCGCGTTCCAGCTCTTCCCACAGCGCAAACGCCCGCCGCAGCAGCGGCACGTAATCCGCATGCTCGTAATACGCCATCCGGATCATCCGGGAAAACCCATGCGAGCTTCCCAGCGCATTGGGGATTCCAAAGCGCTCGATCCCCAGCACCCGCGCTCCTCGCCGGGCCAGGTGGTAACAGCAAGCCGACCCCATGGCCCCCACGCCGATCACGATTGCATCATATTCCGTCGTCACGACTATCATTAAAGCCGGAAGCCCGGCTAAAGCACAAAATCCGAAACTCGAAACAAGCACAAAATCCCAATGAGCCAAAAGCGCTTTCCGTCATTCCCTCTTTCCATTTCGAATTTGTCTCGGATTTCGAACTTCGTGCTTCGAATTTCTCTCTTCCTCCTCCCCACCACCGCCACAGCGGCCCCTCCCACCACCTCCCCCCACCTCCTCTACCGCGGCATCCACCCCACCCCCCTACCCAACTCCACCTCTGACCAGCACCGCCGCCCCGTAAAGATTGCAGGCCTGTCCGGCATCACCTATGCCGGCGCCGTCGCTCATTCT
>DASVUC010000178.1:0-11043 GCA_036387255.1 Tepidisphaeraceae bacterium
TTCAACCGCAGGCGCAGATCCTTGATCGCAAATTCAGGATCGGTAATGCCGTCGGAGGTGAAATCGGTGATTAGATAGAACCCATCATGCGACTTGTCGATCCCAAGCCCCACCACCATCTGGATCGAACCCAGCACCGCCAGATCCGCATCCGACTTCAAGTTCAAGTAATCCAGCCCAAGGTCGAGTTTGCCCAGGTTCAGCGGCAGGCTGAAATCGCTGGTGATCTTGAACTTGAACGTCGCCCCTGTCACCCGGTTGTTGGAATCCTTCTGAAAATCCAGCAGGTTCCCGATCGGCGTCACACCCGGAATCGCCGCCAGCGCATTTTTAATCTTCGTCGCCGCAGTTTGCGCAACCAGATCGTTTGGCTGCGCGCCCAGCCCGCCGCTGCCGTTGATCGCATCCGTCAGCTTCTTGAACGGACCGCTCGGGTCTTTGAAGAAGTTCATCGCGTCGCGGATCTTCGCGCCCGTGAACGGCAGCTTGACGTCCAGCGCGCCAATGCCCAGCAGCTTGTCGCCCCACTCCACCAGCTTTTGCAGCCCCGCGAGCAGGTTGTCGAAATCCAGCACCGCCCCCGCGATCAGGTTGTCCAAATTGTGCGCATAGACCATCACTTGGTTCGTCGTCCCCAAGACGCCGTCGCTCAGCGCGGCATTCGTCAGCGGCTCATCGGTATCCGTATGCAGTCCCGGATCGATGCTGAACGTGAAGCCGTTGGGCAAGTTCTGAAGCTTGCCCGCCAGTTCGATCAGCGCATCTTTCGATCCCGCACCCGGCAGGCCAACCTTATTGTCATTGTCGCCATCCAGCGGCAGCCGCGCCTGGATGCGCCCGTCAAAAGTGCCGCCCAGGATGTCTCCAAACTTGCCCGCAACGACCTTCTCGCCAATCTCCTGAAGCGTCAGCCGCCCCGCGCCTTCGCCGCCATCGCCCGGATCCTTGACCTGCCCCGTCATCTCCGTCAGATCCACCAGCGCGCGAGCGCCGACGATGTCGAAGTCGAGGAACCCGAGCTTCACACTTGCGTTGAACGGCGAGCCCGCGCCGTAACCGAGATTCGCCGCGCCAGAGATCGTGATCCTCGACGCATCCGCGCCATCGGTATCAAGATAAACCCGCTGCGCCAGAGGAATGTTCGCCCCTGTCAGCACGCCAACGCTAAGCTGCCCCAGCGCAAAGCCGTTGAAGTCGACGCTCCCCGCGCCCTGCACCTCGAACACGCTCCACTTGTCGCCCAGATCCAGCGAGAACGGCAGCGTCCTGTGAATCTTCTGATCCACCGTCAAGGAAAGCTGAATCGCATCCGGCGTCACCTTCACGACCACAATCGAGTCACCATCCGTCGATCCCAGCTTCGTCTTGTCGCCCAGCCGATCCTGGAGGAACTCCTCCAGCTTCTTCGCCGTCGATATGCCGTTCGGGTCCAGCAGCCCAAGCCGATCGGCAAACTCCTGCCCCAGATCCACCAGATCCGACAGGCTCTTCTCAATGATCGGCAGCTTCGTATCCAGCACGCCTCCTCCGCCCAGCGCCCGCAGCTTCTCGATCAGCGCCTGAAGCGCCTCAACGATCATCTGCGGCGTAATGTTCTGGAAGCTGCTGAAGTTTGATTCGCCGCTCACCTGGATCTTGCTCGGCAGGTTCGTCAGATCCGCCAGGCTCGCCACGTGCCCGTCCGCAGCATCCAGCTTGATCTTGATCGAGCCAAGATTCGATACCGAGTCCGAGCCCAGGCTGGCGGTAATCTTCAGCGGGTCGATCGCAAGGTCCGCGCTGATCCCCGCCTGGAAACTCGACAGTAGATTTGCCGGCGTCAGCTCGCTGAGCACGATGCGCCCGTCGCCGCTCGTGTCCTTCATGTTCAGCGTGAGGTTCCCCGCGAAGCTGATGCCGTTGTTGCTCCCATCCTCCGCGAGCTGCACATCAAGAAATCCGATGCTCCCTGAAGCCGTCGGGTTGTCCAGCGTCACCTTCACGCCCAGCTTCATCTCCGGCGCGTCGTCCTGCTTCAGATAAACACGCTCCGCCGCGGGAACGCCCGCTGAAAAGCGCAAGCCGGCGGTGAAGTGGAATGTCGGCGAAATCTCCACGTCCACATCCCCCGATGCGCTCAGCTTCAGCCCCGCGATCTTCGTCCCCAGGTCCAGCTTCTTCGTGAAGTGAATCGGATCCAACTTGAAGTCGATAGGCATCTCCAGCCCGTCGCCGCTGATACTGACCAGTCCCAGATCCACCCCGAGCGCCGCCGCGAGTTCCTGGAACGTTGGCACCCGCTCCGTAAGCCCCACCGGGTCCGCCAGGTCACCCAGCCACGACTTCATCATGTCCGGGATCGATCCCTGCCGCGTCACCTTCACCAGTGCGCTGCTTCCCGTCTTGGGCCCGGCAGCAATACCGCTGTCATACCTGACCGTGAAGCTGCCATGATTCACCGCAGCGATCGTGCCCGCGTAGTCAACATCGTCCGTTCCCTTGAACCTCACCGCGTTCCCGACAGCGATTCCTCGCGCCTGCGGATCCAGGTTCTCCAGCGTCACGATAAACGTCTTGGAACTGCCGTCGGTGACAACCGCGCCGATCTCAAGGATCTGCGTATCGCCAAACGATTCCTCCACGCTCCCGCCCAGGATGTCGTTTAAGCTCTTCTCCAGCATGGGGATCTTCTGCGCGAAAATGTCCACGCCGGTCATCTGCTTGATCTGCTCAGCGCTCCCGCGAAGGGTGTTGATGAAATTCGTTGCGTCGGTTTCAAGAAACGCGCCAATTTTCGAATCCGCTTCGAGTTCCAGATCCACGCCGGTTGGGTTGCTCAAGTCTTCCCAGTGCAGTTCCGCATCCACATCAAACAGTGGCTCAACGTCCTCCCCAAAATACGCCGCGACTTCAAACTCCCCTCCGATGATCAGATCATCGACGCCATCCCCCGGATCGCCCTTCACATTGATCGCGACCAGATCCGTCGCGTCGTTGACGTCCAGCTCGTCCAGTCGGATCTTGTCCGGGCTGTCGCCGGTGCCGGGATCCATGAAGTTGATCTCCACTGCCGCATCGGGATCAACTTCAAGCTCCCCTTCCTCCAGCTCCACGCCGAGGAATCCGAAGCGCCCTTCGCCTTCGATTTCTCCGTCCACTTCGATGTCATGGATTCGGATTGCGGGCAAGCCGGGCGTGCTGGGCTTCAGGAAGAACCCGTTGCTGTCCACGCCCAGCACCAGGTTCACATCCACGCTTGCTTCCACCTCCAGCTCACCCCGCAGCGCAACATGCCCCAGCGCCAACTCCGCATCCACCTCCAGGTTCACCAGACCGTCCAGCCGGCGGTCCAGGATCTGCACCGTCAGCAGCGTGTCCGCCGCGCCATCGCCGTCCTGATCGCTCGTCGTGTCCAGCTTCACGTTCCCCGGCACATCATCCAGCGCGTCCAGGGCCGCGCGCAGCGAAGCCAGATCGCTGATCAAACTCCCCTCTTCGCCGATCGACCACAGGTTAATTCCACTGTCCCCCTCCTCGATCACGCGCTGAAGAATCGACGTTGCACCGTCAAATTCTTCCTCTTCCTCTCCTTCCTCTGATGTCGACAGATCATGCGAGGGCGCTTCCTCCCCCTTCCTGCGACCGTCCATCCCCGCGAGCACGCTCTGGAGGTTGAACGCGCCGGCAACCTTCGTCTTCTTCGCCGCCTTCTTCGCTGCCGGCTTCGCCGCCTTCACGACCTTCACCGCGCCGATGCTCAAGCTGATCTCCGGCGTCGCAAGCTGCTTCTCCGGGGGCGGCACCTCGATCCCCTTCCAGATCACCGTCTGCGTCCCTTCATCGCCAAACGGATCCTTCGATGTCGTCAGCGTCTCTTTCACGCCGCTGGTCAGATCCAGTGTGGTGATCGATGCCGCACGCCGCGCTTTGCTCGCCGGTGTCGGAAATTGCAGCGAATCCTGGTTCGCCGACGGACTGTCATTTCCCCCGTCGACCAGGATGCCATTCGGCACGCTGATCGCGCCATTCGAGTAGTCGATGATGATCTTGTCGCTGCCGCCCGCCCCCTGGATGCTGATCGTGTCCAGCGCAGCCAGCGGGATCACCTTCACCGGGTCAGGCTCCGGCGTTGTGCCCACCACGTATTGGTAGACGTTCAGCAGCCACGGCCGCTTCGCATCCCGCACCAGCTTGATCACGTCCGCCGCCGCCGTCCCAATGATCGACACCGCGCCCGGCGTCAGAAGGTCATCCACCGTCGCGGTGAAGGCGCCGCGCCCCATCGTCGCCACCAGCACCTTGTCGTTCGTCGTGAACTGAATGTCGGTAACCATCGCGTTGGGAAGACCCCCGCCGTACTTCACCACGTTCCCGTCCGGATCCACCGGCCCGCCGCCATACTCCGTCCACATCCCCTGCGTCCCGCCCACCTCGTCGATCCGTCGGAAAAGACCCCCCTGCCCCCCCACCAGGATCGCCAGCTTCGACGAACCCTGCGGACGATAAATCGCAATGTCCTGGAGGTTACTCCCCGCGCCCGCCAGCGCTTGGAGGTTGTTGGTCTTCGCGCTAATCTCTGTCCAGGTCCAATCCGCGTTCGACTTTTTGGCGCCGTCTTCCGTCAGCCAAATCCGGCTCAGTGCGTCCAGGACGTAAATACGCGTCCAATCCGTCGGATCCACCGCGATCGCCACCACCGCCGTCTTTACCTTCGTCGTCCAACTCGTAACTGGCTGAAACGCGTCGTACTTCTTGCCTGTTCGGATGAACAGGCAGTTCCCATTCTTGTCGCCGTTGGTCCCGACAATCCCCAAGTCAGCAAAGGGGAACAAACCGAGCTTCCCCCCAAAAACCATCGCATTGCGGTTCACGTTGCCGACGAAAGCGCTTGGATTCGGCGCTGCCTTGCCACCCGTCCGCACCGGAGTCCCCCCCAGCGGCGTCAGCACATCCGCAAGACGCGACGACGGACTGAACGACGGCTTATCTTCAGTCTCGTACAGATACGATGTGCCAAACAGCATGCGCGTCGGATCGACCGAATTCACCACGTAAGGCTGGTAAAACTGAAGCGTGGAATCAAAATCCTTCAGCGTCTTCAGCGTTGTTCCGCTAACGGCGTAGCGAACCTGGAGCTGCGGCGCCCGGCTGCCGATGCGGAAGTTCGCCAGCCTCTGGCTGCTGTAAATCACTTCCGAACCGATGGCGCCGACGATGCCACCATCCCCACCCGCCACCGAGTTCCAGTCCGCGAAACCCAGCGCCGGCTGATAGCTCACCCCGTTGTCCTGCGTCCCACCGATGATCCGGCTCGTCGCCGATTGCCACGCGACCGAAAGAAACTCCGTGTTCCGCAGGTTGCCGTTGACCGATTGCCACTTCCTCGACGCGGAACTCGGATTGTGCAGTCGGTAAATTCCTCCGTCGTCCGCTTCAAGGATGTCATCGGTCAAGTTCGGGTCGAACGCCATGAAACGCGAGTCCGCGTGGGGCGCGGTGTCGCTCGCGGCGTTGTCCGTCATTGAAGCCCACGAGGCACTATTGGCTCCGGTATACGTCCCTCTGAACAGCCGGCCGAAATACCCCGTCGCTCCCGTCGCATTCGGAAACGCATCATCTTTCGTGCCCTCGACGTGATCCGGACCAGCTTTGGGTTGACGATCGCCACCCACGTAGACGATGTCGGGGCTGTTGCGGTCCGCCAGCATCGAGAAGTGCCGCTCACCCTGTCCGCCCGGCGTAATCCCGCCGTCCGCATCGCTCGGACGTCCCATCGCGCTCCACGTCGCGCCGTTGTCGTCCGAGCGAAACAGTCCCGAAACCCGCTTCTTCGTCGTCACCACGCTGATCGTGTTGGTGCTCGTCAGCGTGTCGACCAGGTCCCGGTCGAGCGTCAGACGGCGGATGCCGTTGCTCGGCGCGCTGATCGCCACGATGTCGCGCTTCTCGTTCTTCTTACCGTCGTAGAAGATCGTCACCTCATCGCCGACGGCGAACAGTGCGTCGGCGGAAACCTCGATCTCGTCAGCAACAGTCGGCGTGCCGGCCAGCACCTCCGTCGCCCTCTCGATCATTGCTGCATACAACGGGTACTTTCCGTTGCTTGCTTGCGCTCCGCTCACCGACATCTCGATCCGGATCGTCCTGTCCACGCGCGACCCGCCACTGGCGACTGCCGGAAGGGCGCCCGTTGGGTTCCAGCCCACGCCACCGTCGATTGAAACAAAAATCCCTTCTCCCGGAATGGCCGCATAGAACGTGTTGTCGCTGCCGGGATCGCGCTCCAGATCGGAGACTTCTGAGAAACGCTTGTTAGCGTTCGGCGGGTTCTTGTTCACCTGCACGTGCTGTAGCGCCCCCCCGTCGTAGCGATACAGCCCATCATCGGTCGCGATCAGGACCCGGTGCGAATTCCCCGAGTCGATGCGCGTGATCAGGATGTCGTTGATTTGCCGGCCGCTCAGCAGCGTGCCCGGTTCGCTCCTCCACGTCTCGCCGCCGTCGGTGCTCTTGAGCACACCTGCAAACACGCCCGGACTGGAGGAACTGCTCACCGAGCCCGTTCCAGCCCACAGGATGTTCCCATCCACCGGATCCTGCGCGATGCACGAGATCGAAAGCGAAGGCAGTTGATCCGTCTTCGGTTCCCAGTGATCACCGTTGTCCGTCGTCTTCCAGATGCCGCCCCCAGCGGTGCCGATCCACATCGTCGTGTTCCCCAGCACCTGCTTGGGCGCCACTGCGATGCACGTCACCGCGCCGACCACCGGCTGGTTAGGTATCCCGCGAACCCCCCCGCCCTTAATCGGTCCCGGCCCCTGCTCCAACCAGTTCGGAACCCCCGCCACATCCACCGTCAGAAGCTTGCGCTGTTCCAGCTGCTCCAGCGTGAACTGCGCCGCGTAACTGATGATCCTGGAGGAGCGCTTGCTCCACGAAGTGGTTCTGCTGCCCATCTCGCCTCCTGACCTGCTCGGATATGTGCCGATTTCCGCAGGTTGCCCTTAACCGCACCAAGAAGTGAACGAGGCCCAAATCTAGTCAGCGCGACAGAGAATCACAAGCAATAACTCGATTATTCATGAGCATGAAAAGAACTGCCCCCGATGAACACAAAGCGCACGCCCCGAGAAGAATAACAAAGCCCTGAGAAGCTGGAGCTACGGTGCCGCCCCTATTGCGCCGACCCCCGCCAAAGCTTCACCGTCCCATCATCACTCGTCGACGCCAGCACGCTGCCGTCCGGACTGAATTGAACATGCTGGACCGTCCGTCGATGCCCCCGAAGCGCGATCAGTTCCGTCGCCGTCGCGACGTCCCAGATTCGAATGCTCCGATCCGACCCGCACGTCGCCAGCCGCTTCCCATTCGGATGAAACGCCGCTCCAAGCACCGCCCCCTGCTGGCCCGGAAACTTTTGAATCACGCGCAGCGTCTGCGCATCGAGCAGCGTCACGGATTGGGTGTCGCCGGTGACGATTAGCGTTTTACCGTCGGGGCTCGGGCGCACGTCGTAGAGGCCTCCGGCGTCAACTAATGCGTCGGCCATGGGTTGCGCCGAATCCACGCGCCACTTCCGCACGTGGCCGTCAGCGCACGCCACGAAGAAAACTTCACCCTTCGAATCACACGTAACTTCGTTGGCTACAACGTTTAGTGCCGAATACGTCCGCAACTTTGCGCCCGAAGAAACATCCCAAAGCCCCAGCTCCCGCGCCGTTCCCACCACGATCGCCTGGCCGTCCAGCGCGAAGGCGATGCCGGAAATCGCGCCGGCCGCTGGATTTATGGTTTGAACCAGCTCCCCATCCAACGTGCTGACGCGCACAATCCCGCCGCGCCCCGCGGCACAGATGCGCCCGTGCACGGCGTCCGTCGCCAGTTCCAGCACGGGCAGGTCGTGCTTCGTGAGTTGGGGCTGCTCGCGCAATTGCTCGCCTGGGCGCGGCTCGACGTTCCAGCTTCGGACGGTGCCGTCGCTGCCACCGACGTAGAGGCGTGAGCCGTCGGGGTGGAAAGCCAGGGCAATGCTCTCCGGCTGCGAAGTGACGATGGTGGGGACTTGAAGGGCGCTGGTCAGGTTCCAGTGCTTTGAGGTGCCGTCCAGGCTGATGGTATTGAGGGTTCCATCCTGCTGCCAATCGACCTGGATGACAGCGCGGCGGTGACCGCGCAGGACACCGTCCATGGCGGCATCGGGGAGGTGGATCAGGCGGACGGTAGAATCGGCGCGCCCCTCCGCCAGCGTGTTGCCGTCGGGATTGAAACAGAGGGAGGTGATCCAGCCGTCGTTGGTGTCGAATTGCGTGACCGGCTGGCCGGTGGCGAGCTCCCAGATAATGGCGCGGGCGTCGTTGTCGCCCGAGGCGAGACGCTTACCGTCCGGGCTTGGAGCGAGGCACCAGACTGCCGCGTCGTGACCTTCCAGCGATTGCAACATCTGTCCTGTTTGAAGATCGTAATTTCGCAGGCCTCCCCCGCTGTCGCCGATGATGACCCACTTGCCATCGGGGGAGATGAACATGCAGATCGGCAGCTTGCCCATGAGCGGGAAGCTTTTTCGAAGCGTCGCCGATGCCACGTCCCAGACGCGGACCACACCATCTAAGCCGCTCACGATGAGCGTTGCGGAATTGTCGGTGAAACCAAGCAAGCGAAGACCGCGAAGCGTTGGATCGGGGTTGAGCGGAATGTCGACCTTCAGCTCACGGCGGGACTGCTCGGCAACCTTGACGAGAAAGATCTGCCCCGGCACGCCACCGTAAGCGAACCATTTGCCGTCCCGGCTCACCGCAGCGCGTGCGGTGCCGGCGTCGAGCTTCACGCGGAACAGCTCGTGCTGATCCTGGTGATTCAGCAGCACGGCTTCGCGCCCCAGCGTTGCCAGCGCGACCAGCGAATGATCTTCCGTGAAGCTCGCGTAGCGCGGGCGGTCCAGGTTCAGCTTTGTCGTGTGCTCGCTCAGGTCACAGAGGCGCTGGAGGTAGGACCATTCCCAGCCGTGGAGGTCGGGATCGCAGCCGTCCAGGAGCATGTGCGCCCGCTCCATGTCGTTGTTCTCGAGGGCGGATTGTGCGAAACCGATGTTGTTGATGTAGAGGGAATTTCGAAGCTGAGCCGCGCGATCCGTCGCTTGCGCCTCAGAGGTGACCGCGGCGACGCGCGCCTGATCGGCGACTTCGGCGAGGCGGCGGTTGCGATTTGCCTGCATCCACGCGTTAACGCCGAATGCGGTGATCAAGCCGACGACCAGCAGCGTCGCGCCTGCCGCAGCGCGGTAGCGCCAGAGCTGCTTTCGCAGCCAGTAAAAGCGCGAATCGGCGCGCGCTTCAATGGGGCGGCCGGACAGGTATCGCGCGATTTCATCGCGCAGTTGATCGACGCCGGGATAACGCCGCGCGGGTTCTTTTTCCAATGCCCTGGCGACGATGATCTCGAGATCGCCGCGCAGGCGCTTGTTGTGCTCGCGCAGGCGCACGGGCGTTTCATTGAGAATCTGCCGGGTCAAGGTGAGCAGGTTGACGCCTTCGACGCTGATGGGGAGCGTTCCGGTGAGGAGCTTGTAGAGGATGACGCCGAGGGAGTAGACGTCGGCGCGGGTGTCGATGGTGGTACCGACGTCGACCTGCTCGGGAGCCATGTAGGCGAGCGTGCCGATGAGCTGCCCATGCTCGGTGAGACCGGAGTTGACAATGGTGTTTTCCTCGACGGCACGGGCGACGCCGAAGTCGAGCACCTTGGGCTCACCATCGGGGTTCACGACGATGTTGGCGGGCTTGAGATCGCGATGGATGACGCCCATGCGGTGGGCGTAGGCGATGGCGTCGCACACCTTCATGAACAGACGCAGGCGCGCGCGAATGCTCAAGCGCTGGGAGGTGGCGTAGGCGTCGATATGCTCGCCGAGGACGAGTTCCATGGCGAGGAAGGCGCGGATGCGGCCACCTTCGCTCTGCGTGTTGAACTCGTACAGGCGCGCGATGCCCTGGTGCTCGAGGCGGGCGAGAACCTGCGCCTCGTACTCAAAGCGCTTACGCATCTGCGGGGTGATTCGGCCGGGGCGAATGGCCTTGATCGCGACGCGCCGGCGCGGGTGGTGCTGTTCGGCTTCGTAGACGGTGCCCATGCCTCCTTCACCGATGACGCGGAGGATGGTGTATTCGCCATCGACGGCAGGCGCTTCAGCGCGGAGCGGGGTATCGGCTTGCGGAGCAACCTGGCGGACCTGGCGGATGAGGAAGGCGTCGACGTCGGCGTCGTTACCGACGGGACCAACGCCGCCGGAATCGGCATTGAGCATGGCCTGGACGCGCTGGCGGAGTTCCTGGTCGCCGTTGCAGGACTGATCCAGCAGGGCGGCGCGATGGGCGGGCGGAGCCTCGCAAGCGCTGGCGAAGATTTCGAATGCGCGTCGGTCGCGCTCTTCAGCGGTCATGGCAAACGGAATCCGTTAAGGGCATCTGAGGGGTAGCCCCAGATTGCGTGTTTTACCCAATGAATCGGTGCCGCGTGTGCGATGTACCGCATTTTATTAGGTCAGTCATTACATGAAACTCTCGGCTCATCCTCTCGCTCCCGAGTTGAATCTACCGCGTGTGGCGCCGGACCGAAGCCTGGCACAGCGGCTGCGGGAGAGCTATCAGGTGCTATCGCCGCAGGGAGAGATGCTGGCGGAGCGATTCTATACGAGATTGTTCTGGGCGCAGCCGACGCTGCGCAAGCTCTTTTACGGCGATATGGCCAGCCAGCGGCAAAAAATGTTGGGGATGCTGCAATGGATCGTAGCAAACCTTGAGGACCGGGCGACGCTCAAGGCGGGGCTGGTGGCGCTGGGGCAGCGGCATCGGGCGTACGGGGCGCGGCCGGAGCATTATCCGGTGGTGGCGGAGCAGCTGATTGCCGCGATGGCGGAGGTGGCGGGGCCGGCCTGGGATGAGCAGATTGCGGGGGACTGGCGGACGGCGCTGGAGCGGATTGGGGCAACGATGTTGGGGGAGCCGTAGGTTGCCGGGGTGGGGGATTGACGGGAAGAAGCAGGACACCCTCACCCCTGCCCTCTCCCGG
>DASVUC010000179.1:0-8306 GCA_036387255.1 Tepidisphaeraceae bacterium
CGATCCATCGCTGCGCCTTGGGCAATCCCATTCCTCGGCGTCGGCCCGCGGGCCGCATGCTGAAGAACGGATCGAACGCACGACGCAGCGTGTTCTCGTCCATACCCACGCCGTCGTCCGTGACGGTCACTGCGACGCGAAGCGAATACGCATCAAACGCAGCGTGCAGGTTGAGGTGACCCTTGGTCGCGTCCGTGGCAGCAAGGCTGTTTTCGATCACCTCAACCAGTGCCGCGATGATCTGTTCCTTGTCGACGACAACGTTCGGCACGTCGCCGATCGTCACCTCAATGGTTCTATCGGCCGGATCGTTGTGCAGCTTGGCCTCATGCAAGGCACGATCGATAAGATCGGCAACGTCCACCTCCGCCGGCTTGGGAGGGACGGGCTTGGCGAAGTCCATCAGCTCTGTGATGATGTCGGTCAGGCGATGCGCCTGCTCGTGAATGAGATGAGCGGCGGCCTTTTGCTTTGCGTCCGATATTTGGCTGGCTAAGAGCTGAGAACGGCCGGAGATGACCGCCAAGGGGTTATTCATTTCGTGCGCCGCGCCGGCGGCCATCTCGCCGACAGTGCTCATCATCTTGCTGCGCATGATCTCGGCTTGCGCCCCCTCGAGGCGACGGTTGGCTTCGGCAAGTTGCTCTGCCAGCAATCTGGCTTCTTCGCGAATTTGGGCGGTGCGCAAGGATAAGCCCCACCCGCAGGTGATCGCCGTCAGTTCCTGCGCCTGAGGACACAGTCGAGATGCCTCCCCTGCCATGGCGCCCCAGACGATGCCGCCGATGCAGTTGTTGTCGCCTTCGAGGCAGATCCAATAACGATGCGTGAAGGCGAGCCGGGGCGAAATCGCGGAGAGGATCCAATCCAAGTCGACGCCGGCGGAGAGGACAGGGCCTTCTCCGGGCGCGGGACGCGCGGGTCGCGTGGGACAATCCACCAGCGTTGTTTCGAAAACATCACCGTGTGAGTCGAAGAGCATCACCTCGGCGTAGTCCTGGCCGGGCATGAGGGAGAAGACGGCGGTACTGGTGACGCCGAGGAAGCTGACGGCGGTTTGGCCGATGGCGCGCATCACCGTCTGCGGCGGTGCATCTGCCTTCAGTTCCGCCTGGAACTCGCTCAGGTCGTTGAAGAACTTGGCGCGAATCGCGAGGCGTTTGTTCTTGGTTTCAAGCTGACTCGCAACGCGCCCCAGCTCGTGGTTCGCGCGCTCGAGCGCCTGCTGATAGAGCTCGGCGGTGCGGGCTTGGCCGAAGCCGAGCGCCGCGGCGCGCGGCTCAATGCGCTCAACGATCTGCCCCGCCGTTTCGGCGACTTGCTCGGGGGTCAGACCGATCGCATCCGCCAGCGCCTGGCGGCTTTGGTTGAACAGATAGTTTCCGCTGTACCCCAGGTGCTGCTCGCGCGCAATCAAGTCGGCGAGCGTGACGAGGTTCACCACCCGCGGCTTGCGTACGGTCGCCGGCAGCGCCTGCGGCAGTTGTCCGTGGAGCCAGATTGCATCCCGCAGTGTTGGCGGCAATTCCCAGCGTTCAGCGAGACGCTTTCCCACAACGAGATGGTCGATGCCGATCACCGCGCGTTCTACGTCCGCGATGTTGCCGCGAAGCAGGTCGGCCGTCTCCACCGCACGGGCGTAGCTCTTTGGGAGCGCGACATCGAACGCCAATTTCCCCAGATCGTGGATCAAGCCGCAGAGAAACAGCTCCGCCGGTTCAACCGCGCAATCTTTGCCCCACGTTGCCACCAATTGCTCGGCAAGCAGCTCAGCGCAGCACGCGACGGCGATTGAGTGTTTCCAAAACTCCTGGCGATTGAACGGGCCGCGACTGGCGGCGGTGGTTTGAAACGTCTCGAAAAGCCAGTTGGCGAGAGCCGTCTCGCCCCCCTCTTTTCCGAGCGACGTCTTTACAACGTCCGGTAACGGCGGGATGTCATCCAGCTGTTGCAGGATGACCTCAGCGCGCTTCTCCCGCAGTTGATCGCTTCCCTGAACCATCTGGACCTGCAACCCGATTACACAGGAAAGCCCACAGATGGCTATCCGTGGGCTTTGATCGGCGCTTTTCGACTTAGACCGCCAGCAGTTCGCCAATGCGTTCGATGAGCTTCTCGATATTGAACGGCTTCTTGACGAACTCGTCGGCGCCGCTCTTGAGCAGATCGTTGATCTCGTCCTGGTTCACAACACCGGAGACGATGATGATCTTGGTGTGCTCAAAGGCGGGGTTCTTGCGGATCGTCTGGCAGACGACATTGCCGTTGATGTCCGGCAGCATGTAATCCAGGATGATCAGGTCGGGCTGGAACTCCTGCGTGATCATGCCGGCGTCGTAGCCGGTATTGGCGGTCTTGACCTCGAATCGGCCGTCACGCTCCAGGACGTCCACGAACAGTTCCACAATTTCCGGATCATCATCCACGACCAGGACCTTGGTCTTGCCGGAATCGAGCAAATCCGGCGGGATGTTGTTGTCCTTCATGAACTGGATAAGTGCTTCGCGGGGGATTCGGCGGAACCGGCTGCCAGGAACCCGGAACCCTTTGAGCCGGCCGCTATCGAAGCAGCGGATGATGGTCTGCTGAGAGACCTTGCAGATTTCGGCGGCTTCGCCAGTGGTAAAGACCATCTTCATGACTGCCTCGCTTCCCAAATTCCTCCCGCGACAGGCGGGCGTTAAACTCGGATAGACAGGAAGACGCCACAAGCGTTAGCAGCGTTTCCTATCTTTCCCAGATAACCATCGGTTTGTCATTTTGGGAACTTAAGGAAGTTGGGCAAGGCATAAAGGAAAGCACCCGCAGAGTTTTTTCTGCGGGTGCTGCCGAAGATGAGTTATCGGACCGGTTATCGATAGAACTCGATGATCAGGTTCATGTTTACTTCGAAGGGGACGTCTTCTGGGGTCGGGAGGGCGTTGATCTTGGCGGTGAGCTGGGCGGGGTTCCACTCGAGCCAGTTGGGGACGTTGTGACCGGCCATCATTTCCATGTTCTCGCGGAGGACTTTGTGGATGCCTTCCTTGAAGGTGATGGTGTCGCCGGGCTTGACGATGACGGAGGAGATGTCGGTCTTGCGGCCGTTAAGGATGACGTGGCCGTGGGCGACGATCTGGCGAGCGGCCCAGATGGTGCGGGCGACGCCGAGGCGACGGACAACGTTGTCGAGACGGGTCTCGAGCAACTGGATCATGGTGTTGGCGGTGTTGCCCTTGGACTTCTTGGCGATGGTGAGGAAGCGGCGGAACTGCTTTTCCAGCATTCCGTAGTGGAAGCGCAGCTTCTGCTTCTCGGTGAGGCGCACGCCGTATTCGGTGTTTCGGCGGCCGCGGTAGCCGTGCATGCCTGGGAGTTGGAGCTCCTTGGCGGTGTGCTTGGGGATGTCTGCGATGGGGACGCCGACGCGGCGGGAAAGTTTGACTTTTGGTCCGATGTAGCGGGCCATGTGGGGACGCTTTCTACCAGTCAATAAAGAGACTGGTCTCAGGACATGCGAGGCGCCGTCTCGTGCGACGCGTAGCGTCGCGGCTGACGAAACGAGCGACTTATTCGCGGGTTCCATCGGGCGTGGTTCTGAGGCGCGCCGGATGGGGGTGCCGCGCGGAATCGGAAAGACTCCGCTGAGACGGCAGGGGTGAGGATTATAGCGGCCGAGCCAAGTTTGTCACGAGAGGTGCCGCTAGGGATCGGGCGAAGGCCGAAAGCAAATTCAGGGATTTCAATAGACCGGGCTCAGCGTTGGAGGTTAAATCATGCTAACCGGGAGAGTTCATTCGATACCAAAAGCGAATTGCGGCGGCGAGTGCAGCGGTTGTCCTAGCCTGGGGTGGGGGTGCGCGCGGGAATGATCTTTACTGGGTCACGGGGTCGAACAACTGGACGAGCGCGTCGAGTTGGAGCGCGACGGCGGGTGGCGCCGGGGGCGCGGGATCGCCAGCTTCGGGTGACACCCTTCATGTCAACCAGAGCGGGTTCAGTGCGATTTCGATGACCGGGAACTATCCGTCGAACGCGCCGCTGGCGTCGATGGAGGTGATGGGCGGCGCCAGCAGCGGGCCGTGGGTTTCCATGAACGGGAACTCGCTGAGCGAGAACACGCTCACGTTCGGCACAAATGGGAGCTTCGTGCAATCGGGTGGCACGCACTCAGTGCTGGGCACGTTGACGCTGGGTGGCAGCTATTCATTGAGTGGGAGCGGAAAGTTGAGCGGGTCCCAAGAGACTATCGCGGGCTCCGGGAGCACGCCAAACGGCGTGTTCCAACAGATTGGTGGGACGCACGAGGCGGGGACGCTGACGATTGGGAAGTCGGGCTCCGGCAATGGATTCTACTCATTGAGCGGCACTGGGATTCTGACGGCGGGCACGGAATTCCTTGGCGGTGGCAGTGGCGGCCGAGGCGCTTTCGTTCAGAGTGGCGGGACGCACACAATCACAAGCTTGACGATCGGCAGCGCGGGCGGCGGCAGCTACACCATGAGCGGCAGCAGCGTGTTGAGCGCGACCAGCGCGGTGATCGGGTCCAGCGGGACTGGCTCCCAGTTTCAATCCGGTGGTTCGGCCAGCTTCGGCACGCTCACTCTGGGCCTGCGGGGCGACGGCGCTTACACCTTGAGCAACAGCGGACTACTCACCACGACGAAACTGATCCTGGGGGAGTTTGCGACGTCGTCGTCGGCAACGGGGAACTTTCTCCATAGCAGCGGCACGCACACCAACACCGAGAGCGTCACCGTCGGCAACGGGAAGGTCGGCACCTACACGATGTCCGGCGGGCTGCTGACGACGCCCAAGATTTCCGTTACGACTTCATCCTTCTTTGCGATGAGCGGGACGGCGCGAATCTCCGCGAGCAATGAAACGGTTTCGGGGGCGAGCACCGGCGCAACCTTCGTACAGTCGGCGGGGACCAACAGCGTGAGCGGCACCATCAGCCTGGGCGGCGACGGTACGTCAGGGCGATACAGCTTGTCGGGAAGCGGCGTGGTTTCGGCGGCTCGGGTCAACCTCGGTACCGCCAACCTGGGCGGCGGGCTGTGGTCGCAGACGGGCGGCAGCGCAAACGTCACCGGAACGGGCGCGGGCGAAGGGATCAACATCGGCACCGGAACGAGCAGCGGGATTCTCGTTCCTTCGGGGATCGTAAACTTGAGCGGCGGCACGCTGGCCACGACCAGCGCCAGCATTGGCGGGACGAAAGAAACTGGCGGCGCGCGAGGGACGCTTTCCATGAGTGGTGGAACGATGACCGTCAGCGGCGGGTTGAAGGTATGGAACGACGCGGCGAACCGCGTGCTGGTGAGCGGCGGAAGGCTCGGCGCGGGATCTACGTCCAACGAGCAAGTGATTCAGCAGACGGGGGGAACAATGCTTCTGGGTGCGGTGAGCGGCGGCGGGACGCTTGATGTCAGCGGCGGAACCGCGTCGGTCAGCTCTGTGCGGCAGGGAACGTTGAGCGTCGGCGGGAGCGGGAGGCTGGTCGTCAATGCCAATGGGGGCGCGAGCGGCGTGAGCTACTTGAGCAGCTTGAGCGTGAGCGGGAGCGGTGTGCTGGATCTGATGGACAATGGCTTCGTGGTGAACAGCGGGAGTTACCAGCAGATCTCGGATCTGCGATGGAAAGGATACCGCACGCAATTGGATTCAGCGGCGACGGGAATCGTGTCTTCGGTTGGACAGACGCTGGCGGGGAATCCGATTTTGGCCGTGTTTGATAATTCGGTGGCCCATTTTGCCGAGTGGCCTTTTGGGTCGGGCAATACGGTGGCGAATGCGGCTGTGGTGGGAGCGTTTGCATGTTTGGGGGATGCGGATCTGAACGGCATGGTGACGCCGGATGATTACGGGGCAGTGGATTCGCACCTGGGGCAGCACGTGGGGACTTGGGATGAGACGGGCGGGATGAGCTGGTTCAGCGGAGATTGGAATTTGGATGGGGAGATCACGCCTGATGACTATGGAGCGGTGGATTCCAACCTTGGATATGGCGAGGGGAATCCGCTGACGGCAACGGGAATGAGTGCGATGGGAACCGCCGCGGTTCCGGAACCTTCTCTCGTTGGGATTGTTGTTGGGGTGGGGGCGATGACGCGGAGGCGAAGGGGGAAAACGCGCGCTGAGTGTCCCACCACACCTGATGAGAGGAGCAGGCATCTCGTGCGTGTTCACCTGGGCTAATTAAGCGCGCAACGGGCGGCGAGGTCAGGGCAGTTCTTTGATGTAGATGTTTTTGAACCACAGGGGATTGCTGTGGTTTTGGAGCTGAATGTTGCCGGATTCGAAGATGGGCTTGGAGTAGTCCCAGTAGTTTTCGAGGGTGACGTTGTCGACGACGAGTTGGTCGTTGAGACGGACGGTGACTTTGTCGCCGACCATCTTGATGTGGAAGGTGTTCCACTCCCCTACCGGCTTGTCCGCTTTGACGAGGGGTTTGTCGGGGTTTTTCTTGTTGTTGTAGAGGCCACCGGAGCCGGTGCCGTTGGCGGCTTTGTTGTTGGGATCCCAGATCTGGACCTGGGGTGAGGAGCGGAGGTAAATGCCGGAGTCGCCCCCGGGGGTGATTTTCCAGTCGACGTACATTTCGAAGTTTTTGAAGTCTTTGATGGTGCAGAGGGAGTCGCCTTTGCCGTCGAAGGCGAGGACGCCGTCTTCGACTTTCCAGTGCTGCTTCATTTTTTCGTCGGCTTGTTGTTGCGCTTTGGTGCGCTCTTCTTCCGAGAGCTTTTGGGCATGAAAGGGATTGTCGAGTTTTTTCCTGGGGTCCGGGAGGCCTTGCCAGCCGGTGAGGTCTTTGCCGTTGAATAGGGCGGTGAAGCCTTCGGGCGGCGTGTTGTCTTGCCCGGGTTTGTCCTGCTGGGGCTTGTCTTGTGCGAACAGCAATGCGGCGAGGATGAGGGTTGAGACGGCAAACGCGAGGCGGGTGGTCATTGCAGATTCTCCTTGGCTGAAGATCATACAATGGAGAGCGGGTTTTGATGAGGAGGGGCAGATCTCACCCCTGCCCTCTCCCAAGTACCGGAGAGGGGGAAGCGCCTGGGAATGTCATGATTGTCTTGATCGATAACTACGACTCGTTTACCTACAACCTTGTGCAGAAGCTGGGAGAGGTGGGGGATGGCGTGGAGATGAAAGTCTTCCGCAACGACAAGATCACCTTGGACGAAATCGAGGCTCTTAAGCCCACGCATTTGGTGGTTTCGCCGGGGCCTTGCAGTCCGAAGGAGGCGGGGATCAGCAACGAGGTGATTCAGCGGTTCGGGCCGCGGATTCCGGTGCTGGGTGTTTGCCTGGGGCATCAGTGCATCGGGCATGTGTCGGGCGGGATCGTTGAGCGCGCCCAGCGGCTGATGCATGGGAAGACGGACAAAATTCATCACGACGGCAAGGCGATTTACGTGGGAATGCCGAACCCGTTCACGGCGACGCGGTATCACAGCCTGATCATTCGACGCGGGACGCTGCCGGCGGAGTTTGACGTGACGTCATGGACTGACCATGAGGAGATCATGGGGGTGCGGCATAAGACTTGGCCGCTGGAGGGGGTGCAGTTTCATCCGGAGAGTTTTCTGACGGAGCAGGGGGAGAAACTGCTGGCGAATTTCTTGAAGAAGTGAGCGCCAGGTTTGCGGGGGGTCGGTGCGCTGAATCCTAGATCACTTCGTCATCATGCTCAATTTCATTGAGGTACGTGAGCGCGCGTTCAAGTTCGCTCTTCATGTGTCTTACGCGGAGGAGGCTCTTCACGCGGGTGAGGAGTTCGAGCTTGTTGATGGGCTTACTGACGAAGTCGTCTGTGCCGCACTCGCTGGCTTGCTCGATGTCGCCGAGTTCATTGAGCGCTGTCACCATCAGCACTTGAATATCTTTGGTGCTGGGGTCGGTTTTGAGTTTTTTGCAGACTTGGAATCCGCTCATCCGGGGCATCATGACATCGAGCAGGATGAGGTCGGGGTTGTGGGCGGCGACTTTTTCCAAGGCGTCGATTCCGTCGACGGCGGTGACGATCTTCAGCGGCATGGACTCGAGGAAGGCCTGGAGCAGCTCGACGTTCTGGGGGTTATCGTCAACGATGAGAACCGTCGACTCAGGAAGGAACGTGTCGGCGCTGGATGGATTGGCGGCTGCTTCGGGCTCAGACATTTGGTGGAGTATAACGTACGGAAGCATCCTGTTCGACCGAGGTTCTGGTAATGAAATCCGAAAATCGAAACTGGAAATCCGAAACAAGTTCAAAGCGCGAAGAAGAAAATCCGAAACGGGGAGGACCACATTTGCAACATTTCCCTTTTGGATTTTGGATTCGT
>DASVUC010000180.1:0-2131 GCA_036387255.1 Tepidisphaeraceae bacterium
TGTCGAGCCTGAACCTTGCGACACGCCTGAACCGCTCAATGAGCGATCAACTGTCAGGTCAGCTCGAGCGGAAGGCTTCCAACAACAAGAAGGTCCTGATCTTCTGCGGCGACGATGAGCCCGAGGAGCTGGGCGGTCAGATCACCGCGGATCTCTTCGAAGCCGACGGATGGACCGTGAAATTCGCCGGTGGCGGTGTGCCCGACGATGAAGTGCTCTCCATGATCGGCGACGGCCGGCCGGACCTCTTGATCATGTTCGGCACCCTGCCCAGCGGCGTCCCCGCGGTGCGGAAGCTGATCGACTACCTGCGGGAAGTGAACAGCTGCCCGCAGATGCAGATCATGTGCTGCGGCGGAATCTACAAGCGAGCGGAGGGCCTCGCTGAAGAAATCGGCGCTGACCTCTACGCACCCGACGCCTCCGCCGCCGTGCAGGTCGCCAATGAAAACCCCGAACGCCGCGCCACGGTCGAGCAACAGACCGTCGGGCGCAGCCGCCGAGTCCGCAAAGCCGCCAGTGTCCGCCGCCCCGCAAGCGCCCAGCCCGCATCTGTCAATGCGGATGTGCGTGAGAATGCCTAAGCGCTAGAGCCTCCTGGAACCTGTAAGCTGTCAAAACCTGTTGATTACCAGTTCCCGCTCGGACGGTTGCCGCCGCCCGAGCGGGAATGTTTGTATAGTGGCTCCGTCTACACCGTTGGGAGGAGCAAAGAATGAATCCCCAAAACCCCCTCTGGCGATCAAGCCGTGAACGGATCATCGGCGGCGTCTGCGGCGGGATCGCGAAATGGATCGGCTGGGACGCGACACTGGTGCGCGTGCTGTTTGTCCTGATCAGCGTCTTTTCCGCAGCGTTTCCGGGGATCCTGGTTTACATCATCCTGCTGCTGGTCATGCCCGTGGAGAACGACTGACGTTTGTCACGAAATGTCCGCGACCTTCACCCACCGGTCCTGGTCGGACGAGACCACGCAGGCATCCATCACCCGCTGACATGCCGCCCCTTCGACGAAGCTTGGCATGCAATCGCGCTGCTCCAGAATTGCCTGGACGAACTCGACATCCTGATCGTACCGAAATGTCGCAAGCGGATTTCCTTCCGCCGGATCGCGAGGCGACGCGGGATAGACCCAAAATTCCCTCGGCACTTCCATCCGCTCCAATTCCGGAGCGCCCTCCTTACCGAACATCAGTTCCAGCGGCTTCTGCGTGGTGTACACCGCGGACGCTTCTGACCCATTGATCTCGACCAAGTCCAGCCCGCGATGACCTTCGCCGCGGCCCGTCGCCAGCTTCGTCGATTCCAGCACGCCCGTAGCACCCGTTTCGAACTCCCCTAGAAACGCCACCCAATCATCCGCATCCGCCGGCTGATTCCCCCGCTCATGCACCAGCGTCTTCAGCTTCGCAACGATCCGCGAAAACGGTCCCACGAGGTAATGTCCGTAATCGATCCGGTGCGAGAGCATGTCGCCCAATTCGCCAGTCCCGGCTTTGGTTTTGAGTTGGCGCCAGCCGAGGGGGCGACGGCCCCAGTCCTGGAAACGCTGGGCGCGAAAATGGCGAATTTCGCCAAATGCGCCCGAATCCACCAGGTGCTTGAGATACCGCATCGCTGGGACAAAGCGGTAAGTGAACGCCGTCATGTGGCGAGTGTTGGCTTTGATCGCTTCGTGCATCATTTTCCGAGCGCCGGCGTAATTCAGCGCCAGCGGTTTTTCGCACAAAATGTGCTTCTGCGCCCGGGCTGCCGCCACCACGATCTCCTCGTGCACGTCATTCGGCGTCGCCACGATCACGGCCTGCACGTCGTCGCGCTGGAGCAAGTCATGATAATTGGATGAAGCGATTGGCGCTTCGGTCACCCTCTGAGCTTCCGCCAGCGTGCGCGCGTTGGCATCGCAGACCGCTACGACTTTCGCCTCAGGGCATAATCTCAGGCCCGGCAGGTGATTAGCCAGCGCGATCTGCCCTGCTCCGATAATCCCAACGCCGATCATGCTGCGGAGTGTAACCGCAACGGCTTGGGCCAACAGCGGTACAGAAAAGTGGCGAAAACCGCCTCTTCCCGGGAGAATCCCACGCATGCGAAAACTGATCCCTGTTCTCTTCTTGCTGGCATGCGCCTC
>DASVUC010000181.1:0-14838 GCA_036387255.1 Tepidisphaeraceae bacterium
ATCTGCTTGCGCGTCTCTTCACACAACTTCAAAAACCGCGGTGCGTGCTTGGCCATACTCTTCTCCTCATAAACCAGTGGAACCGCAGATGAACGCAGATGCACGCAGATAAATCAGTTGCAAGGCTCGACTGACGACAGAGACCCATGACCGTTCTTCAATCTGCGAGAATCTGCGCAATCTGCGGATGTCCCTTCTCGAATTCGCGTTCATCCGCGTGCATCCGCGGTTCCATCACTCCTTCGTCGCCAGAATCATTGGGCTTGGTCCGGGCGCGTCCAGCGTGCGGATGTTGCCGAAGTGCGCCTCCCGCAGCCAGCAGCTGATCTCGCCGAAGGTGAAGGTGTCCCCCTCGGTCGTGTTCACGAGCATGTTCACCGCGAAGATCATCGCGTTCGGCGGGCCGCTTCGGTCTTCATTGGCCAGGAATTCCCCAATCGCGATCGTCCCGCCGCGCTTGAGCGCCTGGCCGGTGCGCATGAGCAGATCCCGGCTGCGCATCTCGCCTTCGCTGTGCAGGATGTGACCCAGCGTCGCGACATCGTGATCCTTACCGAAATCCACCGTCTGGATATCCCCTTCAACGAACGTGAACCGATCCGCCACCCCATGCCTCGCCGCCACGCGCTTGGTCACCGGGATCACATCCGGCCAATCCACCGCCGTCACGCGCACCTGCGGGCTTTTCTTCGCCAGCGCGATCCCCCACACGCCGCTTCCCGCCGCCAGGTCCAGCACGCGCACGGGACCTTTCGCGTCGCCGACCTTCAGCGCATCGGCCAGCGCCGACGCCGCCGGAAAACTCATCGGGAAAATGTCTTCCACGAACCGTTGGAAGAATTCGCTCCCCGGCTTCTGCTCGTTCACCGCCAGGTCCGCCTTGCCGATCCGCACCGTCTCGGTCAGCTTCAGCCACCGCGGCACGAGCTGCGTGTCCACGTGCCGGAACAACCCGCCCTGGAACGACGGTTTGCTGCTGACGAGAAACGCGGAACTCTCCGGCGTCAGCGCGTATCGACCGTCCGCATCCTTCGCCACCAGCCCCACGCCCGCTAACCCGTTCATCAGGATGCGCACACCCCGCTCCGACGCCCCGGCCTCTTTCGCCAGCTCCCCCGCGCTCTTCGGCCCCGCATCCAGCCGGTCGAACAATCCCAGCGACACCGCCGCCCCGATCATCAGCGGCGGCGCGTAACCCCAAGCCATCTGCATCAACCGCTCCGGCGTCACCGGTTTCTCTGCTGCTTCGCTCATCACGATGAACTCCTCAAAGCGACTCATCATGCGAAGCCGCCGCCTTTCACGCAACGGATCGCGCTCCCGTCGCTACAATAACAAGCCGCACACGCTACCCGCGGCCTGTTACCTGGAGAGGACCAATGCACCTGCGTTTCCCGCTGATTCTGCTGCTCCTGTCGCTCAACAGCATCACTACGGCCGCCCGCGCCGCGATCACGCTCGACAAGACCCAACTCAACCTCGCCACCGGCGATTTCCACAAGCTCACGATCACGCCCGCGCCTGCCGGCGCCGGCGCGGGCGCGGGCGCCACCTTCACCTCCTCCAACCCCAAGATCGCCCTCGCCTACCCCAACGGCTACATCATCGCCCTCGCCCCCGGCAACGCGACGATCACCGTCCGCGCGGGCGCGGGCGCGGGTTCAGGCGCGGGCGCGGGCGCGGGCGGATCCGCCACCTGCACCGTCCACGTCACCACAGACGACGAGGATTTAATTGACCCCTCCACCCTCCAGCAGTACCCCGACAACCGCGTCTTCACCGTCGGCGAGCGCAAGTGCGTCGGCACAATTCTCAACGGCCACATGGTCGGCAACGAACAGAAGCCTCGCATCGACCGCAACCGCGTCCTGAACCCCACACCCTTCGACAAAGACAATCCGCTCCAGTGGGAGCTCAAACCCGGCGCCCCCGTCTACGACGGCGCCGGCACGCTCATGGGCACCACCGCCCCGACGATCAAAGTCGGCGACAAGAAATTCACCTGCACCAAGGTGAACTACGGTTTCTCCAAGGTGATCAACGGCCAGTTCTGCGTCTACGGTTTCACCATCGACATCAGTCCCTCGGCCGCCGTGCGCCCGCTGCTGCCGCCGGAGGAGCAGAAGAAATCCGTCCTCGCCACCAGCGCCTGGGTTCCGCTCGACGCCTTCGTCGACAAGCTCACACTGCTCGACACCGTCGGCTTGGGCAAAGGCAAACTCCCGCGCCTGCCGCTGCTGGCCACGCGCTACAAGATCACCGGCGGCAACCCGCACTTCTACGACACACCGAGCGGCGAGCTCGCCATCGTGGATAAACTCGACGGCCCCGTCCCCTCCGATTACCTCCGCCGCACCACCGGCACAGTAAATATCCTCTACACCGTCCCCGGCTTCTACATCGGCGGCCACTCGCTCGACAGCCTGCTCATCACCAGCAGCGCCACCTTCCGCCCCGCCCGAGGCGTCCGCCAGTTCCCCATGCCGACGTATTTCCCCAAGGGCCACCCGCAGCAGGGGAAGAAATCGCCGAAGACGATGACGTTCATTTACGGCGCCGTGGAGGCGAAGGGAACCGAGACGATTTACGGGTGGATTGCGAAGGAAGCGCTGGTTCCCGCGCCGGCGCGGTGAAGAGCGAAATCCGAAACTCGAAGCTTGAAACAAATCTGAAATTCAAAAGCTCCAAACAAGAGTCAAAGCTCCAAGCTCCAAATAATCAGGCGGAACCGGGCGAAGAAGAAACGGGCGAAAAGAAGATGGATGCCGCCGCCCTTCATACTCGCCGGTCTGATTTCCCCTTCGTCTTTTTGCCCCCGTTATTTGGAGCTTGAGCGTTTTCCGTTTGCAGTTTCTTCGAGCAAATGGGGCTGGTGACGCACTCACTCCAGGATTTCTGCCCCCTTTGGCGTCTCCTGCCTTCTGAACGCCTCAGTTTTCACGTGCTGCTGTGCCAGATCTTGGTATGATTGTGAGAAACCACGGCGAATGGCTCGCACACAACCCATTTTCGCTCTGGCAGCCGTCGCCCTGGCAGCCCTCTCGCCCATCGTTGCGGCTGGGGTGAATTACACCAACCTCTCGCGGCAAAACAGTGCGGGCGTGGTTACGCACCAGAACGCCGACCTCGGTCCCTTTGACGACTCCATCACGCTCTCGGGTACGTACTCTTCCGTCTTCAGTGATCACCATTCGATCGTCACGCCTTTTCTCATCTCGTTGACAACCTCAAACGGCGGGAATGATTTTTTTCCGAGCGGCGGGCTCGGCGCCTACGAGGCCAGCAGCCGAGTGGAAGCGACGTTCACAGTTGACCAGCCCACACCGTACCAGTTCATCCCTACCGGTTTCGGCGGTGGAGGCACCGTGACGGGTTGGCTCCGAAATTCCGCCGGAACCACCGTGTTCTCTTGGACCAGCGGTCCCTACTCCGCTCAAGGGACTCTAGCGCCCGACACCTACACTTATCTCACTGGCTCGCTCGTGTCGCACAATGGACTAGGCATGGGAACGACGCAGAACCAACTTCAAACGGTCCTGTTGCTGCCTGAGCCCGCGAGCATGTGCGTGGTTCTCGCCTTGCGGGGTCTGGGCAGGCGCCCGCGATTGAGAAAGGCTGATGGGGGGGGAAGGCTGAGAACGAAAAACGGGACAGCCGCCTAATTGGGCGCGGGGAGAATGCCTGAATGCCGGCCTTGGTGGCGACGTAGACGTCGTTGCTGGGCTCGCGCAGGTCGGCGCTCATCGAGCCGACGTTGACGATGTGGCCCCAGCCTTTCTTCTTCATCCGGTCGATCGCGTAGCGGCAGCAGGCGATGTAGGCGACGAGGTTGGTCTGCACCTCGTAGAGCCAGTCGTCGTACTTCGTCTCGAGGAAGCTGCCCAGGCCGACGGCGGCGTTGTTGATCAGGATGTCGCAGCCGCCGATGCGCGAGTCGGCTTCGGCGAAGACGCGCTCGATATCCGCGTTGCGGGATTGGTCGGCGGTGACGCCGTGAACGCGATCTTCGGCGCGGGCGCGGCCGATCTCGGCCAGCGCATCATCCAGTTCTTTCTGATGCCGGCCGAACAGTAAGACCTTCGCCCCTGCCTCGACCAGCAGCTTGGCCGTCGCTCGACCGATCCCGGTCGTTCCCCCGGTGATCACGATGCTTTTGCCCGCCAGTTCGACCACGTCTCCACTAGCCATCCCAGACTGAAGCATCGCCATGGCGCACTTCCGATTCTCCCTCTCCCGAACTCGGGAGAGGGCAGGGGTGAGGATCTTCCTGTCGTGTCACGTCGCTAACCTTACGCAGTCCCTGAACTCTGCCCCTCAGTCGTCGCCACTTCCCCCGTCTCCATGATCTGCTTGAAGTGCCGCAGATCTTCCTTGATTTGCTGCTTTGGCTCGCGACCGAACAGTTTGGCCACCGCCCAGCCGACGACGCCGGCCGGGGGGATGTAGTCGATGTTCACGCGCACCTCGGTGCCGCGATTGCCGGGCGCGGGAACGAAGCGCACCGAGCCGGCGTTGTCGACGTCCGCGCCGCCGAGGGAGCGCCAGGCGATCAGCTCATTCGGCTCATCATTGATGATCTCGGCATCCCACTCCACGCGATAGCCGCCCGGCCCGACCGCCACCCAGTGCGAGCGAATCTCGCTCACGCGCGTGACCGATTCCAGGTGCCGCATGATCCGAGGCAGGTTCTCGAACTTCCGCCAGAAGTTGTAGCACTCTTCAGGGGATCGATTGACGGTGTACGACTGCACCACGTGGATGCCGCGGTTGAAGTATTCCTCCGGCGCCGCCCCGTCCTCCGCGTTGCCGTGGGCTGTGTCGATCCCCATCGCCTCGTAAGCGCTGCAATGTCCGGAGACCGCCCGGTACACCAGCATACCACCGACGCCCGCCACGAGCAGGCCCGGGAGGCTTCGCCGCAGCGCGGTCAGCGCCAGGATCCCGCCCACGGCGCCGGTGATCATCCGTTCCGTGCTGCCGACGTTAACCCGCGGCGTATGCTGATGTTGCACCTGGCCCTGCAACGACTGATCGATCGCCTGCCCGGCGGTGTTCTGCGAAGACATGGTCATAGAAGCCTCATTGCTAGAAAAAGTCACCCTGTCACAGCGGCCGCGCCTCAGGCGGTCCGTCCTGTCACACAGGCGCCGGGCATTTCCCGGCACGGTGAGCACGTCGCAAGGGGGGTGCCATCCGCTTTGCCGGCGTCTAATTGACGATTTTGCATATTCGGCCGGGCTCAGGTTCTGCGGTAGAAAAACCTTAGCACGGCCTTTGCTTCTCCTGCTCTCTGCGGAGGCTCCCTATGCCAAGAGGCGACAAGTCCGCCTACACCAGTAAGCAGAAGCGAAAAGCCGAACACATAGAAGAAGGTTACGAGAAACGCGGCGTCTCCAGGAAAGAAGCTGAACGCCGCGCCTGGGCCACCGTCAACAAGCAGGAAGGCGGCGGTAAGAAGTCCGGCTCGGCTCGAAAATCCAGCGACAGTAAGAGCAAGAGTAGCGGAAGCAAGAGCAAGAGCAGCGGAAGCAAGAGCAAGAGCAGCGGCAGCAAGAGCAAGAGTAGCAGCAATTCAAAATCGAAGAGCAAGAGCCGTTCAAAGTAATCGCCAGGGAGTTTTTTTAATGGACCCCTCCGTGAGCAGCAGCAGGGCAGAGACAGCAATGGCCAGAGACACTTGGAAACAGTCGGAAGCCCCCGAAGCGAATCAAGGCGACGCTGAGGTCCAGGATCTCCGCGCCCAGCTCGAGCGCTACCGTCAGCGCGAAAACCAGATTATGACCCTCATCGGCTGCAAGAACGCCGAGAAGCTCATGCACGACCTCCGCAACGTCCTCAACGAGCTCCAACTCCTTCGCATGCTCGCTGAGAGCGAGAAGTAATACAGGGGCATCGGTTTGCACAGGGGCATCGGTGGCGCTCAACCTCCGATCGGATAGGGGCGACGCCCGCACCCTCTTTTCGTTGGCGCAATCGTCCCAAGTTGCGTCAACCTTGTCCCTCCACCCCTCCATCCTTAAGCTATCGCCCCTTCAGAAGTTGCTTAAGGAGCACCCATGGGCTTACTCGACGGCAAAAAAGGTCTCGTTCTCAACATCGCCAACGACCGTTCCATCGCCACCCACATCGCCAACAACGCGATCAAGCAGGGCGCAACGTGCGGCTTTGGGTTTCTGCCCATGGGCGACCTGGAAAAATCGCAGCGTCGTGTGAAACGGGCGATGGAAGAGAACGGCTTCGCCGACGCTTTCCTCCATCCCTGCGATGTCGGCTCGGATGAATCCATCGAGACCTTCTTCTCGGCCGCGCGGGACAAGTTGGGAACCATCGACTTCCTGGTCCACTCCCTCGCCTTCGCCAATCGCGATTTCCTGAAGCAGGATTATGGCGTCTTCACAACGACGCCTCGCGACGTTTTCAAGCAGGCGCTGGACATCTCCGCCTACTCGCTGATCGCCCTCACGCGCGCCGCGATGCCCATGATGCCCAACGGCGGCTCGGTTATCGCGCTCACCTACCTCGGCTCAGAGAAGGTTGTCCCCGGTTACAACGTGATGGGCGTCGCCAAGGCAGCGTTGGAATCTACCGCCCGCTACCTCGCGTTCGATCTGGGCAACAAGAACATCCGCGTCAACACGATCAGCGCCGGCCCGGTGAAGACGCTCTCCGCCATGGCGGTGGGGGGGATCGATGCGATGTTTGACCACGTCGCCAAGAAGGCGCCGCTGAAGCGCAACATCGATGCCGACGAAGTTGGCAAGACTGCCGTCTACCTCCTGTCCGACCTCTCCTCCGGTGTCACCGGCGAGAACATCTACGTCGACTCCGGCTTCAACACCGTCGGCCTCTAGACGCAGGCACGTCCAATAATCCTGCCACTGCATCCACCCTTTGCCCACCTCGCGAACACGTGCAAGCCCGGCCGCGCCAACAGCCGATAAGACTTCTATCGGAGGTCCGGCATGATGCGTCTGATCGTGGTTGAAAATGATCCCCTTCTCAGCCGCGCCATCGTCGCGGTTCTCCGCCGCGACGGCATCGAGGTGCTGAACGTCTCCTCCAACGGCGTCGAAGCCCTCGAAGCGCTGAAGAATGACCTGAACCCCGACCTGATCCTCACCGACCGCGACATGCCGGGCGGCTCCGGCCTCGACCTGGTCGATCAACTCCGCAAGGCGGGTAATGAAACGCCGGTCGTCATGCTCTCTGGCCACTCGGAGCCGGAAGATGTCGCCCTCGCCACCGCGGTAGGGGTCAACCGCTACCTGATCAAGCCCGTCACTGCTGACCTGCTCACCGCTGCCGTCCGCCAAACCTACTACGCTGCCGCCGCTTAGACGCCAGGCACTTGCCCCTTGCAACAGCCCAAAACCTTGACTAGTATTTCCCACCTATCGCGGGTGTAGCTCAGTGGTAGAGCGTCACGTTGCCAACGTGAATGTCGAGGGTTCGACCCCCTTCACCCGCTTGAAAAGCCCGTCCCCGCCGGACGGGTTTTTTTGTTGCCAATTCCCGCCAGTTGCGAGACTTAGGCTTGGTTTATCAATGAGAGCATGCCCGCCAATGCCCGCCGAACAATCCCCAATTCCGGCCGATGAACTACTGACGCTTTCACTGCGCCCAACAATGCTGGGGGCGACGTTGTCGGTACCCGTTACTCGTGCCGTATGCCCGGCTTGTTCCGTTGGAAGGCTCGGCAGCTTCTCGACCGCACCAGCCAGATCAAAGATCCGGGGATCGGTGTAAACGTTCATCGTGAGTCGCATGTCAGTGTGACGCATGAGCGCCATCGCTACACGGGGGGCAACGCCGCTCTTGGCGAGTAAGCTGCCGTAGCTATGTCGCAGGGCGTGGAAATCGGCTCGTCGGCCGCGGTCATCGAGATAAGCAATTCCTGCCTTCTCCAGATAGCTCTTGTGCGTGTCCATGGACGGCACCGATCGGCAGACCCGATCGCCGTCGCCTGCTTCTCCCTGGCACTCGATCAGCAGCTTTCGCAAGTCCGCCCGCACCGGCAGCACGTCGGCCCGTTTGCCTTTTGTTGTCTCGGCGCGCAACTGGATGAACGGCATCGGAGCCTGCAGCTTCACATCGCCCCAGCGCAGTTGCCGCAGCTCATCTCGCCGAAGCCCCGTCGCCAGAATGATACGATACGCCAGGGAATGCCGCGGCTTGACCACGTTGAGCAGAGCCACGAGCTCATCCTCGTTCAACGCACGCCGCTCCCGGCGCAGTTGCCCGACCGTGTCCACCATGGCAACATCCGCGACCGGATTTGTGGGCATCCGCTTCCTGCGGATTGCCCAGCGACAGAAGCACCGCAGCGTCTCCAGATAGTGATTTTGCGTGCGCGCTCCCATACGAATGACATTGGTTCCCGGCTTCTTCGCATGGCCCACCGTAGCCGTAGCGGTTTCACGCCACCGAATGAAGCTGTCCGGATTGATGTCACCCAGCAGTGACCAACCGCACTCGCGCAGCAGGCGATGCATCCGCGACTCACACAACCCCACGTACACGTCGTCACGCCCAAGCTGACGCAATTCGCCGATCCAGGCTGCAACGTGGTCACCAAGTGATCGTCCGCGGTGGGGCTTATAGACGTCCACCATGTCCACTTCGCCCCGTGCCTTGGCACGCTCCATCTTCGCGCCCAGCTGCTCTGACGCCGCTTTGTCTGTGAACCCTTTGATCATCTTGGCTTTGCCGTTCAGGAAGTACTGCACGGTCCAGAACCGAGACTCCACCCACTTCGCCCCCGGCGCGTCTTTGGTGCACTTGCGGCCCTTGGCGTCCACCCATCGACCCCTCTTGAAAACGCTTGCCATGGTTCACGGTCCTTTTCGTTGCCGCTTCGCCGGCACCAGTTCCAGATTGAAGTACTCGGCCAGCTTGTCCGCCGACTCCAGCGACAGCCCCCGCTCGGCACTCATGAAGCGAGATAACGCCGCTTGAGAGATTCCTGTTACTCGAGCAATGCGGTAGCGGCTCTCCCCGCTCTGCTCGATCCTTTCCCGCAACCGTCCACTGAGGTTCTTTCCCCTCATCGCCGCACCTTAATAAGCATGCTTCCACTTTGTCAAGCATCAACCAGTTCTAGGTAAGCCTGTCGCTCCGCCTCCGGGCGGCTCATACCTCCCTCGTACTGGCAAATGCCCGCTCTCTCGTCGAAGAGATACGCCAGTTCCTCTCGCTCCTCAGGGTCTTCCACCTTCAGCAGCAGTGCCGCCGCAGCGCTAGTGTAGTCGCCACGCAGCATCGCCAGCAGCTCTGACTTGCGGTGGCGGATCTCCTCGACAGGAACCGCCACGCCCGCCGGTGCGTCAAAGACGATACCGTTCCCGTCCGGCACCAGCCGAATGCCAGCCGTCTGACACTGGCGGTAGAGGCTAGGGGCGGTCATTCAACACGCCCCTTCTGGCGTACGTCCTGATTGAAAGCAGTGTCGGCCTCGGCTTGGCGGATGACCCGCATCGCACCGCGGGTCATAATGGGGTTCTCCGGGTCCGGGAGATGGTCGTCATTCGTGCCACATGAACCGTTCTGGCAGGATTGCGGGTCCTGCTGATTTGTGCCAGAAGAAAAGCTGCTTTCTTCATCAAATTTCCCAATCGTGCCATTCGTGCCAGAAGTCTTAGTCTCTAGAGCCGCGGCAGCATTGGCGGCATGCTGTTGCACCGCCTCGTCCACCACGTCGGGCGAGAGGTTGCCCGGCTTGGGCAGGCGCCACACAAAGGCGCCCCCGAATCCATCGCGGTGCCGCTTCACCTTCAGCGTCGTCGCCGCTCGCTGCACCGTCCGCCATGCGATGCCGGCTGCCTTGGCATCCTCCTGAAGCTGCGAAACCGGATGCTCCTGCAGGTCCGCCAGCTCGAAAGCCAGCCACTCCGTTGCGTCATCCCGCTCTAACGCTGGCCGACCTCTCCGCTCCCCGCCGTCGCCCCCAATTTCGGCTGCCAGTGCATCATCAGCCGTCATCTGCACCGGCTCCCGTTCCCACACGATCGCTGCTGGCTCGCCGCAGATGGTGAAGGCCAGCCCGTCGCCTTCCGGCGCTAGATTGTTCTTGCCGGGCAGCAGCAGTCGGCGGGCCTTGTTCTCCGAATCCCTCGTCAGATGCCAGAAAGCGCGGGCAATGCCGGTGAAGGCGCGGGAGCCAAGTACAAGGTCATCAGCGCGACTACCGCCGGCTTTAGGCTTATGGGCTACCACCAGCACCGCAGGTCCATACTTCTCGGCCAGCCGCGCCACGGGAGCCAGCACGCTCCGCACTTCGTTATCACGATGAGAATCAGTGTTTCCGCCGAGAAATGACCCAATTGGATCAACCACAATCAGACGGCAATCAGGAATCTGCTTTAACGCCGTCTCCAGCGCCGCGACGTCCGCCAGCGTGAACATGACTTCATGCGCTTTGCCATCGTCGCCGATTCGCCGCACCGCCGGCAGATGATGTACCTTCCTGCAGTCAGCTTGGTGCGCATCCAGGCGCGGGCGGATTGTGTCGCCTGGATCATCTTCAGCGGAAACCAGTATTACTGAGCCTTTCGGGCAGTCGCTTCCATCCGGCCACGGTGTTCCAGTAGTCACCCGCGCGGCCATGTCAGTCGTCAAGAAGCTCTTACCCTCCCCGGCGTGGCCCGCCAGCAGCGTAAGTCGCCCAGCGCCACCCGCCCCGGCCACAGCCAGGATATCTCACTGGACTCAACGTCCGCCATGCAGGTCAGCACCGGCCCGCCGATCAAGTCTGCCGCGTTTAGGTGAGCCGTCTTTGCCGCCAACGCTTCGACTTCACCGCAGATCGCATTGGCGCTAATTCCGGCGCGGGCGTGGATAAACTCCGCTATGTCGCCCTTCGCCGGCAGCCCTGGCAAAGCGATGATTTTTTCGACTGCGGGCGGCGTCAGCTTCACCAGCAGGCGCGCCACATCCTGCGCATATTTTCGGCCGGACTCATCATGGTCCGGTAGGATGTAAACCTGACGGCCCGCCAGCGGCGTCCAGTCCGTTTTCTCTGCCGATCCCGCGCCATGCGCCGATGTCGTCGCCACAAGGCCGATATCGCGAGCAGCGTCTGCGGCCTTCTCGCCTTCCGTCACCCACACCGTACCCGTCGCTGGTAGATCGTTCAGGCGATACAGCGGCAGGGGACCAGACGGGTCTCCGATGCGCCAGCCGTCCTTCGCCTGGTGGATCGGTCGATACTGTTTCTCGCCGTCCGGCAGCGCGTATCGAATCACGCGAAACACTTCACTGCCGTTAGCATCGCGGTAGACCCACGCGCCAGCAAAGCTCCCGCCACTCTGGTGAGCCGCGGCAGCAATTGCGGCGTCGGCATCAGGATAAACATTCCGCTTCTTGGACGGCGCTGCGGCGGGAGCGGGCGGCGGAGAAAAGGTGCGGTGATGGGATTTTCCGGTAGCCAGTTCCGCTGCCGCTGCTGCTCGCTCGCGACCGCAGCTGGTGGGTCTTCCCGCCATCGCGCCAGCAATGAGCGGCGGTTCCGTCGGGTGCGACACGGCAGCGATTGGGGCTACTACAGACCGGGCAGGGGCGTTCAGCCGTTGCGGTAGGCCATCGGTTGCTACTCATGGCTACCCCCTTGCGCCCGCGTCTCAATCCACGCTTCGACCGTCTCACGCTTCCAGTAACGCACCTTACCGCCCAAAGCGATATCGGGCCGGGGAAACAGACCGGAGGAAATCCAGCGATCCAACGTCCGCTCGCCCGCAGGTACGAAGTGCTGGCGGATCAGCGACTTGGTGAGGAGTGCGGGTACGGGGGCGGTGGTGGGGGGGCGCTGATTCACTTTGCACCGCCTTTCCCACCCGCCGAGATGGGGGAGGCGTCTTCCTGGCGGCGGATGAACTCAAGAAGCTCCGTCACCGAGTAGGCGACAGCGCGACCGATCCGAACCGGCTTCAGTTCTCGACGCCGGGTGAGGGACCAGAGGGTTCTTTCTGAGATGGCCAGCGCCTTGGCGGCCTGCTTGGGCCGCAGGAGCAGTGGCGTGTCAGGGAGCGAGAGGACACGATGGGGTGCAGGTTCTTTCTTCATGCTGCAGGGTTATTCGCAGCAGAGCGAAATCGCGGAAAGGCTTTGGAAATGGCTAAGTTTCGAGAGGAAGTTGTCACAGCGGTGGTGCGCTTTTTGGTGCGCTAATGCCTTTGCGAGCGGCCTTGCGCTGCCGGTGCCTGGACTGGAGCCGTCGCAGCGCCTGGCGGAGATATTTAGGGAAGTTTTGGGCGCTCGCCAAGCGGCAGCGGGGCAGCTCTGCTTCGAAGCGGCTGCGGTTCTGACGCAGATACGCGTGAATCTCTGCGACGGTTGAACCAGCTGGCACCTGCGCCTCCGCCCACTTGTACAGGTTTACCGCGTCCTGCCATGATTTGCGGAGACGAATAGGCCCTTCGTACGACGCTACCCCCGCATCTGCCAACGCCGCGGTCATGGTTAATGCCTTGCGGAGCCTTTGCAACTGCGCTTTCGCGTCGTCCAGTGCGAAGGGATCGCCCTTGCGTGCATGACCCAGTAGCTCCTCTACCCGGTCCACCATCTCAACCACCATCATCCTCGCTTTGCGCGTCATGACAGAACCTGAACTACATCATCCGAGGCCACCACCACGACCTCAAGCGGCCAAGTTATCGCTTGATGAGTTGGATGCATAATCGTTGAAGTGACGTGAGGTAAATTCTTTGGCTCTGTGCAATGTGCTGGCCCAATATTGGTTGCCGCCGTGCAATCTGAGTAGTCGTCTCTGACACCCGCGGTCACTGTCACAGACGCTTCGCGAGCGTAACAAACCAAACCACTGGCCAATCCAAGCGAGCAGAAATACTTCAACGGTGTAGGGAATTGAGGGGGATTTCGGGTAGCAGCTGTAGGGAGTTTTTTCGCTTCCAGCGGGCCCTACTTCCACTCTCCTCTTCCTCCCCCCATTCAAGCCCCTCCGATGTGAGGGTGGGTTAATGAGACCCGGACCCTTTATCGCTTCTCGCCCCCTGATTTGGGGCAACGGACCGATTGTCGTCGACTGCTTTACCCTCAAAGATCCCCCGCACGGCGCGGCACCAGCGTAGGGCGACATAGAGGCAGACGCCGCCGACGAGCGTGAGCATCACCGACATGAACAAATCGCCGGGGAAATCGCGCGTGGGGCTCTTCCTGAAGGCGGAAACCATTCCCATGCAGCCGATGATGAACATCGGCACGCCGAACAGTCCTGCACCGACGCCCAAGACACCCACCGCGATCGCCAACACCGGGCGGCCCGTGCGGCCGCTGGGCGACGCGTAGCTTAGTACTGGTTCATCGCGCGCATGATGCGGGATTCGCTGAGGATCGAATGTCAACGGCGGCATTGTACATCGGCCAGCTACAGGTGACATCCAGCTTCTTCCAACATCGGGAGGAAGCTATGGGCGGGGTCTGGGGCAGCGCCCCAGTTGAAGCTCCGTCGTCTTCTTCCTTACCTCAGAATGTCGCGACTCTGGCTTGGTTCGGTGGGGTTCCCGGCTATAATGGCTCGCGGGAAGCGAAGGGGTAGTGGGTGGACGCGGTTCATCCCTTGCATATCCGGACGGAGCGGTGATGCGGCGGCACGTTCTGCGCAATGGCGTCTTTTCAACGATCCAGCCTCTGGAGCGGCGGATGCTGCTGGCGTTCGCCGAGCTGTCCGCTCAGGGCACGCTGCTGGTTAGCGGCACCGACGCCGCCAACCAGATCACCGTCACCTCCAGCGGCGCACACGTCATCGCGGCGATGGATGGGGCGTCGCTTCAGTTCCCGCTGGCGAGCGTGAAGCGGGTTACCGTGGATGCGGGTGCAGGCGACGACAATGTCGAGATTCATGCTGCGCCTCCGTCATCGCTCCTTGGTCGCGACGGGAACGACAAACTGTTCGGCGGGGCCGGTAATGACACCATTGACGGCGGCGCGGGCGATGACGTTCTAAATGGTGAAGGCGGAGACGACACATTGATCTCGGGCGAGGGCAACGACATCATCGAGTATGCCGACCGAGGGAGCAGCTTCTTGTTTTGGATCGGACCAGTCGACTCCTCTGGTGCGAAGGAATTGCCCGCTGTTTCTGTGCTCAGTGAAGATCGGGGGGAGGCGGACTTCGTTCGGGATTTCCCGGAGAGCATCGGCGGCAGCAATTTTGCTGATGACTTCAAGATCACAAGTGGACCCCCTTACGTCATGACGCTGCTTGGCCGTGGCGGGAATGATTTGTTTGAACGAAGCGGTGATCAGCAACTTGTGGAGTATGGTGGACCTGGGAACGATACATTTCAGGGGTACTATGGTGGCGGAACAGTGGGACCATTTTACCCGCCGACGCTCCTGGGAGGGCCCGGCAACGATACGTTCTACCTCTCGTTGCGGAATCCCGCACTGGTTGATGGCGGCGTCGGTGGTGATGCAATCGTGCCGGCTGAAGATGCGGCCGGGCTTCGACTCAAGATCGACCTCGCCGATTTCACGAGCGTCGAAAATGTTCGAGGTGCAATTGGTGGTCAGTTGATTATTGGGACATCGGCGGCAAACTCGCTAACAGCGGCTGACTACGCGCTCGGCACGCCAGCTACGCTTCTCGGCAACGGAGGCAGCGACACGATCACGGGCAGTGCTGGCGTAGACTCTCTCTCCGGGGGCGACGGCGACGACATCATCTCCGGCGGCGGCGGGAACGACACGATCTACGGCGGAGCGGGCAACGACGTGATCAACGGCAACAGCGGCAACGACCGCATCTACGGCGGGGTTGGCAACGACACGCTCCTCGGCTCCTCCGGCCGCGACCGACTCTACGGCGAAGCGGGCGATGACCTC
>DASVUC010000182.1:0-59510 GCA_036387255.1 Tepidisphaeraceae bacterium
AGTTCCTGCAAAGCGACCCAAGGTGTCGGCTAGGACCGGCGGCTGGTGACCGTGCCGGCTGCGGAGGCGTTGATGAGTCCGCAACATCTGGCGCAGCGGAAGAATGACTATAGACAACGGATAAGATGAACCTGCTCTACATCCTGGCCCAGAACCCGCCGCCCGCGACAAATCCGAGTGGTCCCCCGGCGTGGACACAGTTTGTTCCGATCGCATTGATCATTGGGGTGTTTTACGTTTTCCTCTGGCGGAACAAACGGACGGAGGACCGCAAACGTACTGACATGCTGTCGACGCTGAAGCGCGGGGACCGCGTGCAGACGATCGGCGGGATCATCGGGAACGTCGTGGAAGTTCGCGAAGGCGAGAACGAAGTGCTCGTTAAGGTGGACGAGACGAGCAATACGAAGATCCGCTTTGCCCGGTCGGCGATTCATCGGGTGGTTTCGGAAGAAGCGAGCGGCACGAAGTAGAATGACGGTCCTCTTCGACGGTCGATTCAGAACTAGCGACAGACAAAAGACAACAAACAAAGACGTACCATGCCTACCAACATCATTGGCCGCCTGACGCTTATCTTTTCGGTGCTGATTATCGCGCTGCTGGCGGTTTTCTGGCCGCCTGCGAACTTGTTCCGGAACGTCCCGTTCAGTCAGAAGCTGAACCTGAAGCCGGGCATCGACATGGTGGGCGGGACGAGCCTGACGTACGAGATCAAGCCACCGCCGGGCGGCATTCCGGTCGGCACGACGGACCTGGCGGTTTCGGTGATGGAGTCGCTGAAGAAGCGCGTGGATCCGGACGGGGTGCGGAATTTGATTTGGCGGCCGCAGGGTTCGCGGCAGATTGAAATCCAGATGCCCTCCAGTGGCAAGGCGGGCGAGAGCCGCAAGCTGCGCGAGAACTATGCGGTGGCGCAGCGCCGTCTGGAAGACACCAACGTTCGCGCGGGCGAAGTCATTCGCGCGGTGGAGAAGGCCAAGGGCGCGGACCGGGACAATCGCCTGAAGCAGCTTGCGATGGGATCGGCGACGCGCCAGCAGCTCTTTGCTCAACTCACGACAACGTACGATCAGATCCAGGCGGCGGCGGCGAGCAACAACGTTCCGCTTCAGGGCGAGAAGGAACTGGCATACGAGAAGCTGAAGAGCCAGATCGAAGAGATCAATCTGTCGGCGACGCAGCTCGAGTCGGCGCTGGGCACGGCGCAACCTGCACGGGATCAGAAGATCAATGAGCTGAAGGCTCGGTTTGCGGATTTTCCGGCGCGGGTGGCGGCGATTGACGAGTTTTCAAGAGCGCTCGTGGCCTTTAACGACGTGAAGGGAACGCTCGATGATGCTGCGGACCTGAAGCGCCTGCTTCGCGGCTCGGGTGTGCTCGAGTTCCACATTCTCGTGCCGATCGATACGCCATCGCCGGAAGTCAAGGCGATGATTGACCGTCTTCAGAAGCACGGTCCGGCGGTGCAGGCGGGCGACACGCTGCGCTGGGTGCAGCTTGACAAGCCGGATGAGCTGCATGGTCAATCCATCGCTTACAACGACAAGCAATGGGCGCTGATCGACATCACGCCGGGCAAGTCGATGACGAAGCAGATGACGCCGCCGTGGGCGCTGGTGGATGCGCATCCATTTAGTGATCCGACCAGCGGCGAGCGGAAAGTGTCTTTTGCGTTCGATCCGCAGGGCGGGCAATACTTCGGCAATCTCTCCAGCAGCAACATCGGAAAGCCTCTGGCCATCGTGCTGGATGAGCGGCTGATCTCGGCGCCGACGCTGCGGTCGCGCATCACCGATCGCGGCGAGATCTCGGGGAACTTCACCGCTCAGGACATCAACTACCTGGTGCGGACTCTGAACGCGGGATCGCTGCCGGCGCAGTTGGCGGATGAGCCGATTTCAGAAAAGACGATCGGGCCACAGCTGGGTGCTGACAACCTGCGGCGCGGGTTGTTGTCTTGCGTGATCGGCCTGGCGGTCGTGGCGGTGTTCCTGGTCGGGTACTACTACCTGTCAGGCGTGGTGGCGTTCGTTGCGGTGCTGTTGAACCTCGTGCTGATCCTGGGATCAATGGCCGCGATCAACGCGACGTTCACGCTGCCGGGGATCGCGGGAATCGTGCTGACGATCGGCGCGGCCGTGGACGCGAACGTGCTGGTGTTTGAGCGATTGCGCGAAGAACAGCAGCGCGGGCTCTCGCTGCGCATGGCGATGCGCAACGCGTATGACCGCGCGTGGTCGGCGATCGTGGACTCCAACGCGACGACGCTGGCGACGAGCTTGTTCCTGTACTGGTTCGGCTCTGAAGAAGTGAAGGGTTTCGGCCTGACGCTTCTGATTGGTTTGATCTGGTCGTTGTTCACGTCGCTGTTCGTGACGAAGACGATCTTTGCGATCCTGATCGACAAGTTCCACATCACGAAGCTGGGCAGCTTGCCGCTGACGTTCCCGAAGTGGGACCAGGCGCTCAAGCCGAACATCGACTGGATGGGGCGACTGGTGTGGATCTTCGCGGGAACCAGCGCCGCGATCATGTTGATTGGTCTGAGCGCTTTCTTCCTGAAGGCGAACCAGCGGCAGATTGCGGATATCGAATTCGCTTCGGGGACCGCGGTGCAGTTTGAGCTGAAGCAGCCGATGGATCTGCGCGAGGTGCGCGACAGGATCGACCAGCCTCAGTTTGCGGCAGCGCTACCGAGTCCTTCGGTGGTTTCGATTGGAACAGAGAACAAGGAATACGAGATCGTCACGCCCAATGCCGAGAGCACCAAGGTGAAGGGTGCTGTGCTGGCGGCGCTGGGGCCGGCGCTGAAGGTGGAGATTCCGTCGACTTACGCGGGGCGCGATCTGAACGTCGGCGCGGCTAGAGAATCCCGGCAGGTTGTGCCGGTGGGGGATCAGGAAATCGTGATCGACGGTTGGACGCCACAGAGCCAGGGGCGACACGTGGGTGGGGCGGCGATCGTTCTGCGCGATCTCAATCCGCCGCTGTCGGCGAACGAGATCAAGGCTCGTATCGACCGGGCGCGGACGCAAACCCAGGTTCAAGGCGGCAGCGGAAACTACAAGGACTTTGACGTTAATACACCCGTCGGCGCAACGGAGCCGAGCAAGATCGCGGTGATCCTCACTTCGGATCCGAACCTCCCGTTCGACAAGGACGAGATCAAGTGGCAGGAAGAGCTGGCGTCGCCGATGTGGGGGCTTGTGCGCGAGGCGATTGGGCGCGAGGCTCAGCTTCAGCGCGTGAGCAACTTCGACGCGCAGGTCGCCGGCGCGGCTCGCGATGACGCGTTCATGGCGCTGGGTTTCTCACTGCTGGCGATCATGGCGTACATCTGGTTCCGGTTCGGCAACCTGAAGTACGGCACCGCGACGGTCGTGGCGATGCTGCACGATACGCTGCTGGTGCTGGGCTTCATCGGGCTTTCGCACTGGATGGCAAGCTACACGCCGTGGCTGGCGAGGATCCTGCTGATCGAGCCGTTCCGCATCAACCTCACCATTGTGGCGGCGGTGCTGACGGTGATGAGCTACTCGATGATCGACACGATCGTCGTGTTTGACCGCATCCGCGAGAACCGCGGGAAGTTCGGGCATGTCTCCAAGCGCATCATCAATGACTCGATCAACCAGACGCTGTCGCGAACATTGCTGACGGGCGGCACCAACATCGCGACGGTTGCGTTCATGTATGTGCTTGGCGGCCCGGGTATCCACGGCTTTACTTTCGTGCTGCTCACGGGCATATTAGTTGGCACGTATTCGTCGATCGCGATCGCGGCTCCGATCCTCCTTGTTGGAGGCAAGAAGAGCGAAGCTCCGGTGGCGAAGCCGGCGCCCGTCGGGCAACTTCAACGGGCGTAGGTGTTGTAAAGAAACCGAATCATCAGGCGGCACGCGCGGCGCAGAAGCTGCGCGTGCCGGTCCGATAAATAAATCGGACCTGTTTGGCCGATGACGGTTTCTATGACCGACACCGATCTCGATATCGTCAGGGCTTTCAGCGGGAAGGCGTTTCGGCCTGCCGCTGCCGCGACAACCAAGTCTTTGTGGGAAAGGATGCCCAGCATGATTCGCAAGGAAGTGAAGCTTGGCTTCGCCATTGGGGGCGTAGTTCTGGCAGTCGTTGTGGTGTGGGTCTTGTCGGTGGGGGGCTCCTCGAACAAGAAGACCGCAGATGCGGGCGCGAAGGCGGCCGACACTTCGGCGGCGAAGGCAATCACGCCATCCAGCGATTCGCTGAACACGGACAAGCCCGCGGTGGTGGATGCGTCGAAGCCGGCTCCGGCGCCGGAGCCTGTCGCGAAGGACGAGCCGAAGAAGGAAGAGTCGGCGGCCGCTCCTGTTGAAGGGACGCAGACGCAGACCGCGTCGGCGGATGCGCACAAGTCAGATCTGGACTGGGGCAAGTTGCTCAACGGCGATCAGCAGCTTCCGCTCAGCGCCTCGGGCACTGCGCAGGCAAGTGACGGAGCAGCGACTCCGGCTCCCGCGCCCGTAGCGGCGACGCCCGCGCCGGCCCCGGTGCTCGAACCCGGCGCGCCCGCGCCGGTTGTGGAGAACAAGACAACTGAGCCCACCGGTTCGGCGCCTGCACCTGTTGCGGAAGCGAATCCTGCTCAGCCGGAGAATCAGAACCTTCAGATCGCATCGTTGAACACGCCGTCCACTCCGCAGGGGATCGCAACGCCGGCCCCCGCGCCGGTGGGGCAGCCAACCGCCGCTCCGGAGACGCCAGCGCCCGCGCCGGTGACTCAGCAGCCGCTTCCCGCACCGACCGTGGCGGTTCCGCAGCCCGCGTCCGAGACGCAGCCCGCGGGGAAGAGTGGTCGCAGCCATGTCGTGCAGCGCGGCGAGACGCTTTCAAGCATCGCCAGCGCGGCGTACGGGAACTCGAACTATTACCCGCACATTTTACGGGCGAATCCGAACCTGAACCCCAACAAGATGAAGCCGGGCATGACGATCGTGCTGCCGGACGTTGCGGATGTGAAGCCGCACGACGTGCCAGGCGGGAGCGAGTCGAGCCACCAGAACGCCGCGCTGAATCACGCGGCGCAGCCGGCGGCGGCGACGATTGATGGCAAGAGCCAATACAAGGTGCAGCCGAACGATTCGCTCAACAAGATCTCGATCAAGCTGTATGGCAACAGCAGCATGGTGGAGAAGCTCTATGAGCTGAACAAGGAGCAGATCGGCGCGGATAAGGCGCGGGTGAAGCAGGGGATGGTTCTGAAGCTGCCGGCGGCGCCTACGGTAACGACTTCTGCGCATTAGGTCTGCTGGTTGAGCAGGAAGTCGCGCGGCAGCGTCTTTCGGGTGAGGTTTTCGGCAAGCTTTTTGTTAGCTGCGCGACACTTTCTCACCCCAAGACGCGCAACGCGTGGCGTCACGGAAACGGTTCGAATGGGTATGGGTTAGTCGAGCGGGGTGCAACCGCGCATTTGCCTGGGGAAGGCAACAATTCATGCGGAGGTACTCCGAAGCATCTGGCGCCGGACGTCTGCTGGGCCAGATCCTTCGCGGAGTACCGCTCAGGATGACACGCGGAGGCGGGAACTTTTCTGAGATACAAGGAGTGCGCTGGGCTTCAGAAGTCCTGCAACGATGGAACGCGTTCCAAGCTGACAGAAGCAGTTGGGGCGGCCTGGGTCAGGCTACGCTGGATCGGGGGCGGGTTGGTCCGGGCCACACATGACTCGACGGGCATGAACATCGCGTTTACAGCGCGATGTTTTCTTTTTTGATCACTACGCGGCAGGGCGGTGCGGGGTGGACCAGAGGTGGACGGAGCCTTGGTGGGGGTTCATGCGGCAGCGGGTGCGGGCGTGACGCCAGAGGCGCTGGGTGGGTTCGTCGAGCTGGCGCTCATGGGTAGCAAACCAGAGAAGCGCGTCATCGAAGCGGATGGAAGTCTGGAAGGCTTCATATTCCCCAACCTGGTGGAGGATGAAGGCGCTGGTGAAGGCGTCGGCGGGGAGGCGGCGGATGGGTTCCTTAGGCCAGATGCCTTCGGTCTTCTGGAGACCGGCAAGGTAGGCGAGGCCGCCGGAGATGGAAGCGCCCTGACCATTGCTGGAGAGGAGGGCGCGGAGGCAGAGGGCGGTGGTAACCGGGTCGCCCCAGCCGCCGTCGGACTGCTGGCTGGTCAGGACTACGTTGAGGAGCCGGCGGAAGAAGGGGTGGTTGGACTGGGTGAGCTCCTCGAGTCGAATCATTGCAAGTGCTGCAATGGGAACGACTTGAGTGGGAAGAGTGCGGGTGCGGCTGGAGTCTTCAGAGGACTTGTGCTGCTTCGCTGGTGTCGGCAGTAGCTGCGCGGGCAGATGCGAAAACTCAGGTCGGCCAGCGGTCAGGTGGGCGAAGAGCTGAGGCCACTGCTGGGCCGAAAAAAGACGCTCAATTTGGCGGATCGTGATCATCCAGTCATCCTTGATTGGAAGTTGTTAGGGCGAATTATGACCTAACAGTTATCGGTCGTCAAGGAAAAAATTAGGGTAGAGTTCGGTAGCGACGGCTAGAGGCGGGGAAAGAGAAGGGTGCGACTCGCAGCTGCTAGTCCGCGTAGCGGAGGGCGCCTTGTCTTCCATCTTCGGGCATGGGGACTTTGGTGAGATCTTCTTGTTGCCGGACGCGCCAATCGTGGAGCTGCTGACGGAGCTGGTTGAGAACGGGTTGGTGATCCGGATCGGCGGCGAGGTTGTGGAACTCGTTCGGGTCGTTCTCCAGATCGTAGAGTTCTTCCGCGGGGTGGTGGCGGTAGCGGTCGATGAGGAACTTTGCCTGCGGGTCTTGCTGGGCTTTGGCCTCCCAGGAGCGCCAGTAGGTTGCACCGTCGGCGCTGCCGCCTTCGCTGATGTGGGTGGTGTATTTGATCTCAGGGGCGAGGTTCTGGATGTACTTGTAGTGAGTGGTGCGGATGCAGCGCATGGGGGCGCGGTTCATTTCCTTGTCGCCGGTGTGGGTGGCGAAGATCGCTTGGCGATGGGACTCGGAGGGATTGCGGAGGAGAGCCAGGGCGCTTCTGCCGTCGATGTCTGTGGGAGGTGTTCCACCGGCGGCCTGAATGAAGGTGGGGAGGATGTCGACAAGGGGAAAAAGGGATTGCGACTTGGTGTTCGGTTGGATGACACCGGGCCAGCGGATGAGGAGCGGGACGTTGATGCCGGCGTCGTAGAGGCTCCACTTGGAGTTTGGCCACTGGGCGCCGTGGTCGGCGGTGAAGATGAAGAGGGTGTTGTCGGCGAAATGATGGCGCTGGAGGGAATCGAGGACAGCGCCGAGCTGGTTGTCGAGCCAGGTCACGTCGCTGTAGTACTTGCAGCGCATGGCGCGGGTTTCGGGCGTGTCGACGAGGTAGGGAGGGAGGTGAATTGTGGTTGGGTCGTACCCTTCGTTGTCGCGCCAGTAGACGTGGGGCGAATGGGATGCGATGACGAGGCAGAGGGGCTGGGCGGGATCGTGGTGCGTGAGAAGATCGTCAATGGCGGGAGGGTTGAGATCCGTCCAGAGGACGTGCTTTTTGCCGGGCGGCATGAGGTTGGAGTTGGGGAGGTACTCGAAGGGGAACTGATCGCGCGGGCCGATGTGGGTTTTGCCCGCGAGGACGACGCGGTAGCCGAGGTCTTTGAGGTACATCGGGAGCGTGCGGATGCCTTCGTTGATGTAGCTGTGGTTGGAGTGGGCGCCGTTGCGGAAGGGATAGAGGCCGGTGTACATCGCGCAGCGCGAGGGGGTGCAGGTGGGTGAGGCGCAGAAGGCGCGGGTGAGGCGGAGGCTTTGCTCCGCGAGCTTGTTGAGGTTTGGGGTGCGGATATCGGGGTTGCCGCAGTCTGCGGCGGAGAAGTCGTCGGCGATGTAGAGGACGAGGTGGGGTTTCCGGGGCGAGGATGGCGCCGAAGTGGGGGCGGCTTGAGTGGTGGCGGTCATGAGGATGGTGAGGGTGAGGAGGATGAAGCTCGCGTGGGGGAGGTTCATGAGAGGTGGCGGTGAGTTTAGTGCATGCGGCGTGGTGGAGGTAGGGCACGTCTCTGGCCGAAAGCGTGCATGCGAGGATGCTCGTACGCCAGTGGAGAAGTGGGCGTCAGACGGGGACGCTCAGCAGACCGCGCAACGACTAGAGCGGCCGGGCGACGACGAATTCAGCCATGGTGTCCAACACCCTGCGAGCCTCGTTGTCCGGAAGCGTGGCGAGGGCGGCGCGGGCGCGGTTGACGAGTCCGTCGGCGCGCTCGCGGGCGTACTGGATTGAATTCGTCGGCAAGAGCAGGTTGCGGATGCGCTCGATCTTGTCGGCGTCACGGCTTTTCAGCAGGGAGCGGAGAAGGGCCTGGTGCTCGGCGGGGGCGGCTTTGAGGAAGTGGACCATGGGGAGCGTGAGCTTCTGTTTTTCGATGTCGATGCCCAGGGTTTTACCGACAACGTTTTCTTCGCCGACGAGGTCGAGGATGTCGTCCTGGATCTGGAAGGCAATGCCGAGGGAGAGGCCGTAGGTTTCCAAGGCGCTGGTCTGTTGATCGGTCGCGCCGGCGAAGCGTGCGCCCAGTGCGCAGCAGACGGCGACGAGGGTGGCGGTCTTTAGCGTGATGATGCGCAGGTAGGTCTCTTCGCTCAGATCGAGGTTGTTGCGGTTGTCGATCTGGAGGAGCTCGCCTTCGCAGACCTGGTTGGTGGTATGGGCGATAGCGCGGCTGGCGAACTGGGATTGGAGACTGGAGCAGAGGTGGTAGCTGTGGCTGATAAGGTAATCGCCCAGCAGCACGGCGGCCTCGTTGCCGCGAAGGTGGTTGATCGTGGCGCCCTTCCGGCGAAGCTCGGCTTCATCGAGCACGTCGTCGTGGACGAGCGTGGCCATGTGAACCATCTCGACGACGGTGGCGAGGGTGACGTGGGCGTCGCTCAGTTCTCCGGCGCACTTGCCGGCAAGGAGCAGCAGCATCGGGCGGAGCATTTTGCCGCGGAATCGGCTGACGTGTTTGACGAGGGCGTTGACGCACGGAATGTCGCTGGCGAGCTCGCGGCGGAACAACTCATCGACTGCGAGAAGCTCGTTCTTGATGCACTCGGTCAGGCTGCTGAGAGAACTTTGCATAGCATTCACCGGCGTCTGGCGCTGGTGCCGACGGATTATAGAGATCAGCCGGAGGTACGCGATTGCGCGCGGAAGTTTCGAAATTATTGAAATATGCGCGTTGTTGTGAAGGACAACTGAAAGCTTGGGTGGCATCGCCACTTTTGCCGTTTGATCGGTTTCAGCGCATGCGCCTTGCGTCGAAGATACACCTCCACAAACTGCTCGCGCTCCTCCCTCAGTCCTACGGACCATATCCCGGCGGATTGGCGGTTACGTTAGAAGCCCCAGCGCCGACTCGGAGAAGGCAACCCGCAGCTCTTCGACGTCCCCTGCGGTGAGATTTCGCATGACTGCGGGACGTTTTTTATCACGGTTCAAAAAGAGCTGGAACGCCGCAAGGAACAGATCCGGCTGCGCCTCGGGTTCCACTTCCAGTGTTTCGGGAAAGGAGGCATCAAGGATCGCGACGCCGGCATCCGACATTTCCATTAACTCTTCTGCCCAGCGCATGACGACAGCCGCGGGCGCCTGCTTTGGGAACCGCTGCTTTACAAGCGAGAAAAGATGATCGCGCGTTGGAGCGTTCATCAGCAGTGCGAGGAAAAATCGATGCTCCGGCTCGATGATCGTGCTGCGCATGCTCTTGATCACGCTCCGTCGGACGTCTTCCTCTAGTGTTGCTGCGACGCCGGCGGCGAGGCTGCCATGCTTCTCTTGGAAGAGGTGAAGCACGGGCTCCCATTGCTCCAGGTGCTGCAAAGGTTGGATGCAATGATGCAGGAGAGAAAAACCGCGCTCGAAATCCAGATCCCCGATCATCTCCATCACCAGCTCGACATATTGCGCGTCTTCGCTCTGCTCCAGGACATCCAGCAGTTGCTTCCGACGCACCATCAGCGTGTCGCTGAAATGTGGATCGACCGCGATGTGCGGCGGCAGGTAGTTGAGCTGCGGGCCCGTTCCTGGATCATGTTGCGTGCGCACCACAACCGTCACCGATGGTGAATCGAGGTGAAAGAGCGAGTGAATGTCCTCTTCGCCGGAGACGATCGGCAGGGTGCGCCCTGTTTCCAGGATCTCCATCTTCTCCATCCGAAGATCGCCGACGCGAATGTACGGCGTCACCAGCTGGGCGTTTTCAAATTCATAGTGCGCGTGGATGCTTGATCCATGCATGACGTGAAACGCGCCGGAGAATTCGTGCTGGTGGATGGCTGTGGTGCCGTCCATCCAGAACAGGAGCTGGATGTAGAACCGCGGATGGCTGTACACCACGAGTTCAGGTTCGCCGAAAGGTGAATCCGTCTGAGCGGGCTGCTCTTCATTGACGAGGAAATCACGAACCAGGGCCTGAAGTTTCACCTTCCTTGCCGGCGACTGCGCATCCAGCGCGGTGGTAGCGATCTGGGGAAAGTTTGCGAGTGAAAAGTTCTGCCGTTTCCAACGCTCAAGGACGGTATCCCCCAACTCTTTGAACAATGCTTGCATTGGCGCACTCTACCCCCGCAGTCTACGACGACGCCAGCGTGGCGGCCGCTCTTCCGGCGAGAAAGCCGGTTGCCCACGCCCACTGGAAGTTGAATCCGCCGATCCTGCCGTCGCAATCGAGTACTTCTCCGGCCAGGAAAAGCCCCGGAACTTTCCGCGACTGCATTGTTCGAAAATTGATCTCTCTCAGCGGAACGCCTCCCGCCGTTACTTCAGCGTAGTTCCAGCCCCGATGCTGTGCGACCGGCAGCACGAGAGCCGTCAGCACATGAACCAGCGTGCGCCGCGCCTCACGAGTGAGTTGGCTGGCCACGGTCATTGAATCGATCCCCGCATGCCGCAGCAGCGCCGCCGCCGTTCGCTCGGTGAACCTTTGCGAGAGAAGCGCCAGCATCGAAGCCTTCGGCCGCAGCGAACTCGATTGAATCAACCACTGCTCGACCTGCTGAAAGCTCTGACCGGGCATCAGGTTGCACTGCAAGACTGGCCGGGCGCCGGTTGCTTGAGCGGCTTCATTCGCAATCGTCCAATGGCGGCTGGCATCCATCACAACCGGACCGCTGATGCCAAAGTGCGTCCAGAGGAGACTGCCTGTGCGATGATCGATTCGCTTGCCACCGACGAAGATCGACAACTCCACCTCCTGCGAAGCCCCGGCCAGTTCAGCGTGGAACATCTCCGGGTTCAGCACCAGCGGGACGAGGGCTGCGTTGGTGGGTGTAATGGTATGGCCCAGTTGGCGAAGGAGTTCCCAGCCCGATCCATCACTGCCGCTGCGTGGAAGCGATCGCCCACCGGTGGAGATGATTACCCGCCGAGCCGTCATCACCCCCGCCGCGTGATCGATTTGAAAGCGCCCGTCGCGTGCGGCAATCCCCGTCACCCGATGGCTCGTTAACAGCGGCACCTTCAGCGCGTCGCAGCGATCGAGCAGCGCCTTAAGCACGACCCGCGCCGAGTTTGCGACCGGGAAAAGTTTTCCGGTCTGTTCGCGTTTGAGTTGCACCCCGAGTGAGTCGAACCATTGAACCGTCGCCGCCACATCGAACATCGAAAGGATGTTGCGAACGATATTCTGGGACCCGTTAAAATCGTGAGGAAACACTTCGTGGTGCGTGACGTTACATCGCCCGCCGCCGGAGACGAGAATCTTCGCACCCAGCGTCTTAGCCCCATCCAAGACAACGATTCGAAACCCCTCAGGCGCCGCCTCCGCTGCAAAGATCGCCGCGGCTAGGCCCGCCGCTCCACCACCGACAATCGCAAGACCCACACTCTCGCTCGGCATCGGCAAAATATCAACCGGAAAGGCAGTGCCAAGCAATCGCAGGAAGTGTATCGGCACAGCGCAGACGGTTGAGGTCCTCCGCTGCTAATGGAGCCAAGGGGAACAATCCCACGTGATCCATGCCACTTATTCCACCAAAAATAGGGGTGGCTGACAAGGAAAGGGAACAAAAAAGGGAACCCGATCCACGAAAGGGAACATAAAAGGGAACAATCAGTACCCGCCACCAAACGATCCCAGCTTGGCTTCAGGCGGTTCTTCTGGCGTTTCCGCCACTGTCACTTCAATGGGTAACGGATACTCGTGCGTGTCCGGCGGGTCGATTGAAATAATCTTCACCTGTGCTGCGATCCTGCCGACCTGCTGCCACGAGCCGAAAGTCAGATAGAACGGCCCAGGGGCCTGCTCGTGTCCTTGTGCGATGAGCGGCATGTGAAGCTGGAACTGGTTGCCCTGGAAAGTGCCGATGGTGGGCGGTGAATACGGCGTCACGTTCAGGTTGTGCGGGACTGGTTGGACCACAGGCGGTTGTAGCTGGAAAACCCGGTTCTCATCGGGCATTTTCAATGGCCTGGTTCTGTTTCCGAACAAGTGCTGGTCGTAGAAGATGCCCGTGATCTGGTCCGGGAAGTCGATGGTGATCGTCACGTCTTTCGCCGCCGCTTTACCTTCGTTCCACAGCGTCCCGTACAACTCGAATGTCCGGCATGATTCGTCGGCAACAGTGTTCTGCGTCTCACAGAACCGCTCCACACCCGCCAGGTATCGGTCCAACTGAGCCTTGTACGTGCGGAGCGGTCGCTGTCTCTCGAACTTCTTCTGAACAAGCTGATTTGCTTGCTCGACCAACGCCGCAACATCCCAAGGCTTTCGCCGCCGCAACACGAACGATGGTTCCAACAACGTGATGCTCAGCTTTGGTCTACGATTCTTCAGTTCCGTGAACTCCCGCTGAACCGCAAGCAGTTGCCGCTGCTCGTCAGACATCGGGTTGGGAAGTCGCTGACTCTCGGGCGGTTCAATCACCTTGATCTGATGTGCATCGGCACGCACCGACATGCCGATGTCTTCCGTGATGAGTGCGACATCGGCCTTGCGTTCCTGGGCGAACTTCCGGACCAGTTGAACGATCCGCTCGTCCATGTTGCTCGGGTCGAGCGTGTCATCAAATTCCGTCGCTCGCATGGATGCGGAATAAATCTCCAGCGTGACGTTCTTGTTGATCTTCGAATCTCGCTTTGTCTTGATCTCCCGGACTTCCTTCACCCGCTTGCTGGCCCGTTCCGCCAGGCGTAGATTGTTCTTGTGCTTGTCGAGTTCATCGAGCACGGGAAGGCATAGGACGATTGTGACTTCTTCCACGCCGCAGATGTCGCACCAATCCATATCCCCCAGCGGGTGGTAGTGAATCAGCACGTTCGTATCCACGAAGGCGTAGAGCATCTACATCAATCTTACTTCAACATCTCGGGCACCCGCACCCCTAGCGCCTTCGCCACACCTTCCACCGTCGAAAGCCGTGGATCGGCAAACCGCCCGCTGACCAGGTTGGACCACTGCTGACGACCGGACATACCGGCAGCCTTCGCCGCCTGCCACCGCCGCCTGGTAGTCGTCCAGCGTCACCGCACCCTTGATGTCTGCCGTCTTGCCGACCAGCTGAAGGGTCTGCTGTTCCCGCTGGCGATATTCCGCATCCGTTTCGTCAGCGGTGTAACGAAGCTCGATGGACTCGCCCTTGGCGACCTTCTTCGCCATCGGCAGCGTGGTCTGATCCCACTGCTTCCCGCACCGGTCGAAGAACTTGTTCAGCTTCAGCTTGCGGGACTGAGCCATTCCTTCGTCGCCGCCGATCAGGAACTTGTGATCGCCGACCTTAACGCTGAACTGCTTGTGCTGGTTCGAGCAGGCCAATGTCTTCTTCATGACATCAGCTATACGACGAAAGGGAACATTTGATCGAGTTCGGGAACAGAAGGGAACAACTTCTTGCGGATGAAGTGCGTTCGGAAATGGGAAAAGGCCCGGAAAACCGGGCCTTCTCCTAATTATTCCAATGGAGCCATGGGGATTTGAACCCCAAATTTCACCATGCCATGGTGACGTGATCCCATTTCACTATGGCCCCGGGATCGGGTGATCTTGCTGACGATAACTTTAGCGGGGTGGGGCGGGGTGTCAACCCTTTTGGCTTTGTCAGGGTGGGCCAGCGTCGTCCGCACGCTACGCCACGGCTTGAATCATTGGCGTGCGGTTGGAGACCAGCCGCAGTCTCGGCTCGTCTGCGATGGTGTCCAGCAGGCGTCGCGTGATGCGGTCATCGATCTGGGCGGACTTCCGAATGTCGACGGGATAGCGGACTACAAATTCCAAGCCGTCGCCGACAAAACGTAGTCGGCTTTCGGGTTTGGGCGGGTCCATCTGCACCTGCATGCTGTGCGTGATGGCGGCGTGCTGGCGCTCGATCTCATCGCGGTATTCGGCATAGACCGAATCAACCGCATCAAATAATCGCTTCTCCGCCATGCGATAATCCGTGTCAGAAGCCATGGTGAAGCTGACTTCATGCCAGACGTATTCCGCGCCTGGAATCTGCTTGTAGAAGGCTGACGGCTGGAACAGGACCGCATTCGAGAACGCGACGATGCGGCCGGTGGGATGAAGATCGATCTTTGGGCCGGCTAGCTCCATCAGATACAAGCGGAACAGGCCGATCTCAAGCACGTCACCAGTGATGTTGGAGATGGTGACGCGATCGCCGACGCGGATACCGAAGCGGCCGATGAAGAAGAAGTAGGCGACGCCCGAGAGAATCACGGTCTGAAGCGCGACGGCGATGCCCGCGGTGATAAGGCCCGCAAAAGTGGCGAGTGAGCCGACCTCGGTGACGATGCTGGCGATAACGATCAGCGTGACCACGCCGCCTATGACAATGCGGCGAACCATCAAGAGCTGGCGGCGGCGGCGAGCATCGTGGATGTATCGGAAGGTGGCGCGTCTCCAAAGGTGTGAGATGCCCATAATGACCAGAACCGTGGCGACGACCATCCCCAGGCGCAGGAGGAGGTTTCGGACGGCGCTGGTGTATTGGCTGAGCAGCGTGGTGCGCCAGTTGAGCAGGTTTTCCCGGCTGGCTTCCAGGAGTACGTTCTGCCGGCCGAGCGGTGAGATCGCGGTGGTGAGCTGCTTGAAGCGTGCGGTGAGTTGATCCAGCTCCTGGCGTTGCTGTGTGAGCTTGACCGGGTCGTCAGTTTCCTGGGTTGTCGCCATGGTGTCGCCGCGACGCACGGCAGCGAGCATGGCTTCGCGGATGGGGACGCGCATGCGCTCGTTCTGATCGCGCAGACTCTTTGCCTGCTCGGAGAGGAGGTTGAGCTGGCGCATACGGCCGGTCAAGGCGAACATCTGCGAGATCAGGCGGAACATGCCCGCGGTTTCGGGGGAGAAGGTGGGGGGCTGGGCGCCGTTGGCAGCGGCGTTCGCGGCGTTGTTGTTCACGTTGCTGCTGGCGGTGTTGTTTTGCGGCTCGAGCAGAATCTCGGGGACAGAGCGCTCCAGATCGGCGACCTTCGCGCCGAGCCCGACGAGATCACCGCTTTCGGCGCCGCGGACAAACTGTGCATAGTTGCTCAGCGCGTCGCGCTGCGTGGTCACGAGGTTCAGTTGCGCAGCGAGGCGATCGCGCTTGGCAACCAAGGCGGGCCTTGATGTTGGGGCGGTGGTGGGAATCTGCTGCTCGATCTTTTCGATGTCGGCCTGGATTTTGGCGGCGCGCGTGGTGGCGCGGGAGGCGGCGCTGGTGAGGTTGCGGCCGCGCGTGCTGTTGGTTTCGCGGGTCGGCGCGCCCAGGGTTTCGACCACACCCGCGGCGGCGCGACCAAAGTCGAAGCCAAGGCGAACCACCTGGGTCGCAGATTGGCGGGCGTTCTGGCGGAGCAGGAATTCCTGGGTGTTCAGCGGGCTCTGATCGAGCGCGACCACCTGGTGATACCAGTCGATCGTTTGATCGAGGTACTGGATGACGACATCGGATGTGGGGATGGTGGTGGGGCCGGCGGCATGAAGGCTGGGCGAGATGGAGAAACTGACCAACAGGCAGAGGCAGAGAATTCCACACCGGCGAAGACACGACAACGACCACAACATCGACAGACTCCGTTCAACAAGCAGCGTGTGCTGGCCCCGTGTCCGCTCGTGTTGCCTCCGCGAGCGGACGTGCAGACCTTATAGTGTTTCGCCCGATGGATCGGAAGAGACGATCCGGGGGCTTTGAGGATTAATCTGATGCAATACCGCACGTTTGGCCGGATGGGCTGGAAGGTTTCGGAGATTGGGTTTGGGGGTTGGGCGATTGGAGGATCGTGGGGGCCTCAGCAGGATGAGGATTCGCTGGCGGCGCTGAGCCGGGCGCTGGATCTGGGCTGCAACTTTATCGACACCGCGCAGGGCTACGGCGACGGGCGCTCGGAACGCATCATCGCGCAGGTGCTGAAGCAGCGCGGCTCGACGGAAAAGGTCTACGTGGCGACGAAGATTCCGCCCGCGCCTGGGGCTTGGCCGCCATCCCCGTACGATCGGGCGGAAGAGCGGTATCCGGAGGCGTATTTGCGGCAGCGTCTGGAGCGCAGCTTGCGCGACTTGCAGACCGACGCGATCGACCTGCTGCAACTGCACACGTGGACACGGGCGTGGAATGCGGAGCCGCGGCCGCTGGAGATTCTGCGGAAATTTCAGAAAGAGGGGAAGATTCGCGCGATCGGCATCAGCACGCCGGAACATGACCAGAATTCGCTGGTGCAGCTCATGAATGACCGCTGGCTGGATGCGGTGCAAGTCATCTACAACATTTTCGAGCAGGAGCCGCAGGCGGAGTTTTTTCCGACCGCGAAGGCGAATGACGTGGGGGTGATCGTGCGGGTGCCGTTCGATGAGAGCGCGTTGACAGGGAAACTGACGCCGAAGACGAAGTTCGCGGAAGGGGATTTCCGGAACAACTACTTCGCGGGAGATCGGCTGATGCGGACGATCGAGCGCGTGGAGAAGGCAAAGGCCATCGTGGGGGATAGCGAGAAGGATCTGCCGACGGCAGCGCTGAAGTTTTGTTTGAAGCCGGGGGCGGTTTCGACCGTGATTCCGGGGATGCGGAATGTGGATCAGGTGAACAAGAACCTGGCGGTGAGCGACGAGAGGCCGATGAGCGATGAGACCGAGCGCGCGCTGCGCGCGATGAACTGGTTACGTGCGTTTTGGTATGGGGGGAAGTGACGGATAGTGGGCGTTTGGGAATAAACAAGCCCTCCCTTTCCGGGGTGGAGAAGGGAGGGCTTGACGTAGGGTACAACTGAAATCTCTTGCGTCCCTGGAGACGCGCGGGGCGTAGCCCTGCGGCTAACTTCAGGGACCGTTGTTGCAGCTACGCTCGTGCGCGCGTTTAGCGCGAGCCGCCGGCGCCGGAGCCACCGGAGGACGAGCCACCGCCACTGGAGCCGCTACCGCTGGAGCCACCGCTGCCGGTCATTCCACCGCTCCCGGTGGTTCCGGTACCGATGGAGCCGGAGCCTGCGGCACCGGAGCCTGAGCCGGACATACCGCTACCGGTGCCTGTGGAATTCATACCACCGGAGCCGGACATTCCACCGCTGCCCATGGAGCCGGAGCCAGACATGCCCGAGCCGGAGCCGGACATTCCAGAGCCAGAACCTGACATACCACCGGAGCCGCCGGACATACCGCCGCGGCTACCGCCGCTACCGCCGCCACCACCGCGATCGTTTTGACAACCAACCATGAAACCCGCCGCGCCGAGTGCCAGAGCGGCGGCCGCGAACATCTTGACGTGATTTTGCATAAAGAGTCCTCACCTGATGTGCTCCCCGTCCTGCGGGCGAGGCGACATCGCGTCGCTCCGAGACCGGGCAGAGGACGAGCACGCAAAGCGAAAGCCACAGTCCGGTGATGGCCGAGAACCTGAGAGAAGGTTGGGCAGCGGCCGTACATCTGGGTTGAGCTTGTTTAACGGGGAGCGGCGGATTGTCGTGCGGGGAAAGTTGGAGCAAACAGCATGGGTCAATCCGAGGACGAATCGCAACGGCGCAGCGGCCTCTCGCGCGGCGGCTAAACCGACCGCGAAGCGGCAGACGGAGCAACCTTCATTCGAGGTAGGTGTAACCTTCCAGGCCGGATTCGTAGAACTTGAGCAGCACGCGGGATTCGTCCACGGTCAGCTTGTTGTCTCTCAGGGCGCGCTCGACGCTCTTGCGCATCGCTCGCTTTAGTTCGTCGGCACTGAACTGGACGTACTGCAACACCTCCCTGACGGTGTCGCCTTCGACGACTTCATCGATGATGAATCTTCCCTGCTCGTCGATGCTCACGTGGACTGCGTTGGTGTCGCCCAGGAGGTTGTGAAGGTCGCCGAGGATCTCCTGGTAAGCGCCGACTAAGAACGCGGCGAGGCAGTAGTCGTTGCCGTCGTAGGGGTGCAATTCCAATACGCTCTTCACCTGACGGCGGTCGATGAATCGGTCGACTTTGCCGTCAGAGTCGCAGGTGATGTCGGCGAGGACGCCTCGGCAGGTCGGTTCTTCGCCCAGCCGATGGATCGGCATGATGGGGAAGAGTTGGTCAATCGCCCAGGAGTCAGGAATCGACTGGAAGATGGACATGTTGCAGAAGTAGGTGTCCGACAACATCGCCTCGAGTCCCTGGAATTCGTCCGGCACGTAATCCATCTTCCGGATGATGTTCAGCACCTTCGAGCAGATGGCAAAGAAGAGGCGCTCGGCGAGGGAGCGGTGCTCAAGGGTGCAGTACCCGAGGCTGAAGAGGTTCAACACGGCGTCCTTGCTGATCTGGGCGTCGTGGTAGTACTCCATGAAGTTGGATTCATTGATGTCGCGGAAGGTGTCAAACAGGTTGACCACCGGTTGCGGCATCTCGGCCCGGTCGCCGTTGGTGAGTTCCCGCGGCACGTCGAAGCGTGCGAAGCCGGACCACCCTAGCACGTTGAAGACGAGGACGGAGTGGTAGGCGACCATCGCCCGGCCGGATTCGGAGATGATGATGGGGTGCTCGACCTCGGCCTGATCGCAGATCTCTTTGACGTGGAAAACAACGTCGTTGGCGTACTCTTGCAAGCCGTAGTTGATCGAGGAGCCGAAGTCGGTTTTGGAGCCGTCGTAGTCGACGCCGAGCCCGCCGCCGACGTCGATATATTTGAGGCCGGCGCCGAGGCGCTGCATCTCAACGTAGACGCGGACGAGCTCCATGATCGCGTGCTTGATGTTGCGGATGTTGTTGATCTGGCTTCCAAGGTGGAAGTGAAGGAGGTTGAGGCAGTCGCCCATGCCGTTCTTGCGGAGGTAATCGAGCGCTTCCATCACCTCGGAGATGAACAGGCCGAACTTTGAGCGCACGCCGCCCGATTGCTCCCAGCGCCCGGCGCCCTTGGCGGCGAGCTTCACGCGAACACCGATGGAAGGTTTCACATTGTGAAGCTTGGCGTACTTCACGAGCAGCTCGAGCTCGGAGAACTTCTCGACGACGGGGATGATGTTCTTGCCAATCTTGGTGGCGAGGATGACGGCTTCAATGAATTCGTCATCCTTGAAGCCGTTGCAGATGATGGGGGTGTTGTCGTCTTCGACGAGCGCGAGGACGGCGAGAAGCTCCGGCTTTGAGCCAGCCTCGAGACCGAAACCGTAGGGCTTACCGAACCGGGTGATCTCCTCGACGACGTGGCGCTGCTGGTTCACCTTGATGGGATACACGCAGCGGTAATCCCCCTTGTAGTCGTGGTCACGAATGGCGTTAGCAAAGGCGTCGTGGATGCGCTGGACGCGATGGCGGAGGATGTCGGTGAAGCGAACGAGGATGGGCAGCGCGATGTCGCGCTCGCGGAGCTCGTCGACGAGCTTCTTCAGGTCGACGCGGACGGTGGGGGTCTGCGTGGGGTGGACGACGACATGGCCCTCCGGATTCACAGAGAAGTAGCCCTGGCCCCACTGGGAGATGCCGTAAAGTTTGGAGGAGTCGGCAGGGGACCAGCCGTGTGCTGTGCCGTTTCCGTCCGCAGCGCCGTCCACTTCACGTTTGACGGGAGCGTGTGCGCCCGTTTGTCCTGTCAGTCTTTCTTCTGAGCCAATCCCGTTGGTGAACGTCGCCATTTCTGTTGTTTCATCCTCGCCGCTCTGCGGCTGTTGATAAGCCTCATCGTATCGACATTTCCGGGAAGTCATACGCAGAATATTCTTTACGCGTGAGGTTGGTGTGCGTTCACTTCATCGCTCTTTAAGCGAGCCAATCGACCAGCCGCAGGTTTGGCACATTTACATAATCAGCAGTGTTGTGCGTGACCAGGGACAAGTCGTGAACCAGCGCAGTCGCGGCGATCAACAGATCAAGTTTTGGAGCCGGTTTGCCGCTGTCTGAGAGCTGAGAGTTTACCTGCCCAAAACGATGGGCTACCTCCGCAGTCACATCAAGAACGTGCACATCACTCAAAAGTGACTGAAGTCCCGCCATACGAGTTGCTGGTGCGTTGGCGCGCAGAACCCAGACATATAGCTCTGCCAGCGTGATCGCCGAGATGCACAGGCCGCCGCTGTGCTGCAGGAAGCGATTGCTCACGAGCCCCTTCTGCTTCAGATGCGCCGAACAAATGTCGGTGTCCAGCAGGAACCGCATGATGGTTAGATCCTGTCGCGGTCGAGCTTCCGTTGCTGGCGAGTCCATTCGATAAAGCGATCCAGTTCCTCTCCACCCTCAGCCCAGGCACCCGCTGACTCAAGAATCCCCTGGCCCGGCACACGCTGCTTTGTTTCCACCGGCTGCACCACGACAGTCACCTGCTGACCATCCGGCAGATTTGCCGGCTGCTCAAGCTCAATCAGGTTGCCACGTACCGTTCCTCGAAGAACCATGAGACCTCCGCGTGCCATTGTAGCACAGCATATAGGGGCGATGCTCTAGACTTTCGGCTGCTGCTGCGTGAGGCAGTGGATGGCGCCCAGGCCCCAGATGAGCTCTACGCAATCTACGCCGATGACTTGGTGCTTGGGCAGGTGTTGCTGAAGGGTTTCCAGAGCCTTTCGGTCGTTCTTTCGGTGGCGGTAGGTGGGGACCAGCAGTGCGCCGTTGATGAAGTAGAAGTTGACGTAGGTGGCGGGGAGGCGCTGGGCCTGGTGGTGGACCACGCCGGGCATGGGGATGGTGACGATATTGAAGGGGTTGCCGTCCTGGTCTTCGAGGAGCTTCAGGCGGCGGAGGTTTTCCTGGAGGATCTTGTAGTTTTCGTCTCGGGGATCGTCTTCGACGGCAGTGACGATAGTGGTGGGGTTGATGAAGCGGGCGAGGTCGTCGATGTGGCCGTCGGTATCGTCGCCGGTGATGCCTTCACCGAGCCAGCAGACCTGCTTCTGGCCGTAGTAGGCTTTGAGGTATTGCTCAATGCGCTTGCGGGAGAGGGTGGGGTTGCGGTTCTTGTTGAGCAGGCACTGCTCGGTGGTGAGGATGGTGCCTGCGCCGTTGAAATCCACGGCGCCCCCCTCCATGACGATCTTGGGATAGAAGACAGGGAGCTTGAGCTCGCGCGCGACTTCGGTGGGGACGGCGTCGTCGTCTTCGTAGGGCGGGTATTTGCCGCCCCAGGCGTTGAAGCCCCAGTCGACAACGGCGAGCGGTTCTTTTGCTGGGGAAATCCCGCGTGGTCGCTGACCGCGAGTTGGGGGGGTTCTCGAGTTGGAGGGATCGGCGTTGCGGCGGACGAGGAACGCGGGTCCGTGGTCGCGGCACCAACTTTCGTTGGTCTTGATGTAGTGGAACCGGACGTTCTTGGTGGGGCCGCCGTGCTCTTTCAGCGATTGGCGGACGAGATACTCATAGTTTCCGTTGGGTACGTTGATCTCAACACGCTCGCGCGCGGCGATCTCCTTCATGATCCGGGCGAGGTTTTCGGGGACGGTGTGGTACTTGCCGGGGAAGCTGATGCCCTCTGGGCGAGGCCAGGAGAACCAGGTGGCTTCGTGCTTCTCCCACTCCGCGGGGAAGACGTAACCCAGTTCGGCCGGCGTTTCGGAAAAGACCTTGAGCATGTGGTTAGCGGAAGATCAGTTACGTTCGCGCCGCCGTCAAGCGGCAATTGACGCTCGGGAGGCAAGTGCATACCGTTTTAGCCGACTCTGACATTCAACTCTCTTTGGAAGGAGATTCTTATGCCCCTGGAAGCCAAGCCCCTCGGCTTTCCGTCTAACGCCCTCGAGCCGCACATCGATGCCCAGACGATGGAGATCCATCACGGCAAGCACTACGCGACGTACGTGAACAACTACAACGACGCGGTGAAGAAGCAGCCGGAGCTGGATGGCAAGCCTCTGCACGAAGTGCTGGCGAACAACTGCGCGATGGTGAAGGACGAGATCAAGACCGTCGTGCGGAACAATGGTGGGGGCGCTCACAACCACGCGCTGTTCTGGGAGATCCTCAACCCGCAGGGGAAGAGCGGCAACGAGCCGACTGGCAACCTCGCCCAGGCCATCACCCGCGACCTCGGCGGCTTCTCACAATTTAAAGAGAAATTCGAGACCGCCGCCAAAACCCGCTTCGGCTCCGGCTGGGCATGGCTCATCAAGCGCGGCGACAAGCTCGAAGTCACCTCCACCGCCAACCAGGACTCACCTCTCATGGAAGGCGCCTTCCCCGTGATTGGCTTAGACGTCTGGGAACATGCCTACTACTTGAAGTACCAGAACCGCCGCCCGGACTACGTCAGCGCCTGGTGGAACGTGGTGAACTGGAAAGTTGCCGAAGACCGCTTCAACCGCGCTCGGTAGAGCGAGGCTGAGCGTCAGCGCAAAAGAATGCCCACGGATAGCGATCCGTGGGCTTTTGTATTTCTGGCGTGAGACGTTAACGCCGGGTTCGGCGAGACGCGAGCAATGCCACCGCCGCGACGAGAGAAACCACGCCCGGTTCCGGGACCAGCGTGACGAAGGCTTTCTTGCTCGTATCGTTGTAAGTGACGAGGTAATTCGGAGATTGCAGGGCGAAAGTACCGGTGCGCGATCCGGTCCATTCCGCGATCGTGTAGGTTTCACCGAACACGCCGCCGGTGGGCGAAAGCTTGGCGCCGGCCGGGTTGAAGTCGCCGGTGACGGAGATGAGATCGGCAAGGCTGCCGGGCGCCAGCTCAGCCAGATACTGCGTGGTGCTGTCGAACTCCGCGCCGGCGGAGAACGTGATGTGACCGACGCTGTTTCCGGGGCTCAGCATGGCGCCCTGGAGCATCGAGTAGCCGCTGACGGTTCCGTTGCCCGAGACTGTTCCCGCAAACGCGACATGGCCGCCTTTGCTCGTGTTGATGGTGCCCACGTTGTCAACAGGCACGTTCTGGAAATAAATGGTTGCGTAGCTCGTGCTGCTCGAGATCGTGCCCGTGTTCTTGAATCCGGTTCCCTTGATCACGAGGCGGTTTCCGACTGTCGTGTTGCCACGCTGAAGGAAGGTCGCGCCCGGATCCACCACAATGTGACTGTAGTCGCTGAACGCGCAGTCGATGGTGCCGTCGCTGATGAACTCTCCGCCTTTGAAGCTGAAGTAAGAGTCGCTTCCATTGCTGCTGGCGAGGCTGAATTTCCCTCCCGCGGCAAGGGTTCCGCCGCCGTAGAACTCAGTGAAAGCAGGATTGTAAGGCGTGACAGCGCCGGACACGCTCAGCGTTGCGGTTGAGCCAAGCGTGGCGAAGCCGTCAAAACGGACATTGGCGGCGAAATTGCTCAAAGTACCATTGATGGTGCTCGGCTGGAGCATGCGGAACGACGCCGGCGTGCCCACGCCGAATTCCATATTCACCGAAAGCCGCTGCCCGGAGCCAAGCGTGAGCTGGTTCACGGTGACGAGCTGCGCCTCGAGATTCACCACGCTGCTCGAGGCAGTGATGTCGACGTTGTATTGATCGGTGGCAGTGTTCCTGGGGACGACGTTGCCGCTCCACTTGGTCGAATCAGTGTACGATCCATAGCCGCCAAGCCAACTGCTTGACACGGTTGCACCGAGGGCAGGGACGGCCAGTGCGGACGCAAGAAGCGCAGCGGTGTGCGATGCGCGGGAACCTCGTTGTGGCATTTTATTCTCCTCCAAGACCCTTAAGACGTGGGATCGGTCGCAATGCGGCCAACTCTAGGGGTGCGGAGGAAAATGCATAAGCCCCTTTTCAGGGGTGGAGAGGCACGCGGGTTATCGGCGGCGGAGCCTGCGACTGACGGCGGTAGTGAAGCTCTGTCGACCGATAGGCAAAAAGCGCTTTACCGTGCCCGTGCCACCATCACGCCGAAGGGGAGTGTGACCTGCGGCAGGATCTTCTCGATCTCGCTGCGCAGGGGTTCCAGCTGCCGCGGGAGCATGAGTTTCGTGCCCAGTTTGGCGGCGGGTTCGTCGGCGGTGAAGCCGGGGTGGTCGGTGGCGATTTCGAAGAGCACGCCGCCGGGCTCCCGATAGTAGATGGAGTGGAAGTAGTTGCGGTCCATGATCGGGGAGACGTTGAACTTCAGACGGGCGAGGGTTTCACGCCAGGCTGATTGCTGGGGATCATCGGGTGTCCGGAAGGCGACGTGGTGGACGATGCCGGCGCCCAACGTGCCGCGGGGAGCGTCGGGTGTGCAGAGGAGGTCGACCACGGAGGCAAAACCATCGCCGCCGGTGGCGGTGAAGCGGAAGCGGTTGTTGTCGTTGCCGGCGGCGGTGAAGTTCATCACGCTGGTGAGAAGCTGCGCGGTGTTCTCGTAGCCTTCTTCGGAGATGGAGACGCCGTGAAAGCCGCGGATCGCGTGTTCGGCGGGGACGGGACCGGCCAGCCACGGCTGACCCCCAGGATGGTCGGTGGCGACGATCTCGAGTTTCATGCCGTCGGGGTCGAGGAAGCTCAGGACTTTTTCGCCGAAGCGGTCGGGTGTTAGCGTGAGGGTGACGCCGTTTTCTGTGAGGCGTTCACGCCAGAAATCGAGTGCGCCTGCGGGGGCGGCGAACGCGGTCACCGTAACCTGCGGCGGCCCAATCCTTCCGCGGTGCGCACCCGGCCAGGCGAAGAACGTCATTACGGTACCGGGGCGTCCAAGCTCATCGCCGTAATAGAGGTGGTAGCTGGAGGGATCGTCGAAGTTTACGGTGAGCTTGACTAGGCGCAGGCCGAGAATGTTGCAGTAGAAGTCGATGTTCTTCTGCGCATCGGCGGTGATAGCGGTGACGTGGTGGATGCCGGGTAGTGAGGGGGAGGGTGAGAGCATGGGAACAGTCCTTTTGTTGGACCTTGGCTGTTCGATCGCGGAATTGCTAAGAGGTGGCCGAGTGCACGGGTGGGAAACATGGCACGTTCAGTGAATCCGGAAATCCAGCTGCCGGCTGATGGTGCCGGAGTCTCGCGCGCCCCAGCGGCGGTGGATCAAGCCGTCTTTGAGTTCGAAGAATTCCATGGCGATGACTTCGTACGTTTTGCCGGTGGGGCCCATGCCGCGGAACTCTTTCACGGATTGGCCTCTCTCGGTGAAGCGAACGGCGACGGCGTTCCCTTCGGCGATGATCGACTCGACATGCATCTTCATCTGGAGGCATTCCATGAGGTCCTTCCAGATGGGGCGGACTTTCTCAATTCCGCCCCAGCCGAGGACGCCCCATACGAGGGCATCGGGTGTAAACAGTTTACAGACGGCTTCCAGGTCGCCACGGTTGAACGCGTCGACGTAGGTGAGGACGATTTCCTTGTTCTTGTCGAGCATCAAGACTCCGGCGAAGCTACACAGGGCGAGAGGCCCATGGTACCAGGGATTTTCATTGACATTTCGCAAAATTCAATCGTCAATGGCGTCTAACGCTTTATGACCACCGAACTGGCGACCCAACCTTTTCCGCCGCAGCGAATCCTGGAGAAGCACGCCCAGCTCGAGACGGACTGTTTCTGCACCCACTGCGGGTACAACCTGCACGGCCAGCCGGTGGAGCGGGATGAGCGGCTCGGGATCCTGATCTGCCGATGTCCCGAATGCGGGCGGCATCACCCGGCGGGGCATCAGACGGCTGCGACCAACATCTGGCTCACCCGCCTCGCGACGGCGCTGCTTTCGTTCTGGGTGATCCTCGTCCTGGGGGTTGTGGTGCTGGCGGCAGTTCTGTTCGGCGTGATCGGGTTTCTGCACACCGACATCTACCTGCAATCGTCGATGGTGGACGCCGCCGGCCGGATGATCGAGTACCGCCAGATCGGCAACACCTCCACCTACGGGCCCGTCTATGTCGACACGGGCGAGACTGCGCCCAGTAGTCCCCTCTATCGAGCAGTTCGTCGCAACAGAAACACCAAGACGGTGATGGAAGCATGGGAGCCGATCATCTTCGTCAATCTCTTTTCTATAGGCGTTGGCATCGCGGCCGGGCTGCTGCTGGTGGTCTTTGTGTGGCACTGGCGCAAGCGCCGCTACTACCTGATGGCGCTGCTGCCATTCGCATCGGCCGGCTTCACAATCGCGACATTGTTCGGCAACGACTACTACGACTGGGTGCGCGGGTGGATGATCCAGCGCATGGCGTATCACGCGGCGGTGCAGAGCGCGACGTTCGCATTTGGTGTGCTGATCGGGCGGCCGGTTGGAAGGACGCTGCTGCGGATGTTTGTGCCGCCGCGACCTCGGCAGGTGTTCAACTTTCTGTGGCGCGTGGACGGAAAAGTGCCGCCGGCGCCGCCGAAGGTCGCGTCATGATGCTGGCGAAGCTGAATCCGATGTTCGTCCTGTCGAATCGCCTGGAGGCGGGGCTTTGGACGATCATCGGGATCGGGTGTCTCGTCAGCGCCCTGCGGACGCGGAAAACGGAAGCCTTCATCGCTGCGATGACGTTCTTCGCGTTCGGCGGTTCCGACGTGGTGGAATCGCACACCGGCGCATGGTGGCGGCCGTGGTGGTTGCTCGCGTGGAAGGGCCTGTGTCTGCTGGTGTTTCTGATTCTGCTGATTCGGCGGATGATTAGCGCTGATCGTAAGGCGCTTCATCCATCTGCCACTGCTTCTCATCCACCGCCGGCAACTCAAAATCCCGATCCGCCATTCCCACGTTCACCTTAATGTTTGAGAGGTCCCACGTGCGGATCTGATCGCCTTCAGTGCTGCGGACGCGCACCGGCATGTCGCTGGTGGGGTCGACCCAGAAGTCGATCGCATCAAACTTCTTGGCGTAGCGCGAGTCCGCCTTGGGGGTGAGCTGGAGATGAAGGCCATTGGCGGGATCGTCCTGCGCGCGGTTGATCTTTTTCACGTCAAACATTCGGTGGACGTCGGCTTTGTCCTGGCCGAGGGGGAGCGGGAAGGGACCTTCGCCGAGCTTGAGAAGGTTGATTTTTTCTCCGGGCCGGACGACCTGGCGGCGCTTGTTGGTTTTGCGGCCGTAATCGCGATCGGTGAGCCAGCCGCCGGCGTAGACGTATTCCAGTTTCTCGTCGCGGGTTTTCCCTCGCACTTCTTTTTTGTCGAGGCTCATGCGCATCCGGGCGTCATCGCCCGGGAGCTTCTGGAACAAGACTTTCCCGGTGCGGACGATAGAGGTCCCAACGGCCTCGTCGTCCTCCTGAAGGCGCACATCGGCGGTGAAGTCTGTCAGGTTTTTCCCGCGGCGATCGAGGCGGTCCAGGATGGCATCGACATCGGATTGATCCGCAGCGATGTTGGCGGCAGGTTGGGGCGCGGCGCCTTGTGCGGGGGGCGGCGGTGGGGGAGCCGCGGTTTGCTGCTGCGCTGGTGCGGACGTACAGCCGAAGATCATCAGCGCGATCAACATGAAGCTGCGTGACATGAGGTTCCTTGAAAAGTCTCCGATCATTAGACACCCGACCGGGTGGTTCGTTGCAGCATCAGGCGCAACTCGTGCAGATCGCTCACGGTTTCACACGGGATCGCGTCGAACGTGCGCGAGCGGCCGTGGCTGATCCAAACGGTTGGAACGCCAGCGGCGAGACCGGCTTCGATGTCGTATCGGCCGTCGCCGATCATCCAGGTTTGGTTCGGTTCCACGTTTAACCGTTCACACGCGCTGATCAACGGCTCTGGATCGGGCTTGAACTTGGCGTCTTCGCGGCTGACCACAACATCCAGCTTCAAATCATGTGTACGACACACGACTTCCACGCTCATTCGGCTGTTGCGCGTAATCAGTGCCGTTTTCACGTGATGCTCGCCTGCCCATGCGAGCAACTCGATGCACCCCGCATTAAGCGTGGATTCTCGGGCAGCGTGTTCTTCGTGGCGCAGCAGGACGGCCTCGGCTGCGGCGCGGTCTGTCGGGTTCAACTCGGTCAGTGCTTCAAGGATGGCTCGATCGCCGATGCCCATCTCCCGCTTGATGAGCGGGAAGTCCAGCATGGGCTTGGTGAGCGTGCCATCCATGTCGAGCAGCAGCGCGCGGGGGCTACGGATCAAATCAGCCATCGCAGCCATTGTAGCCGTGCTTGGGGGTTCAACTTGACACTCGCTTCGCACCCCCCGGATAATCTTGCAATGGCGGTTCAGCTGATTTCCATTTTTGAGGTGGGGGACTACGACGCCGAGATTGCGCGAGCGGTGGAGACACTGGCCGCCGGAAACGTGGCGGTGCTTCCGACTGAAACCGTCTACGGGGCGGCGGGGTTGGTGACGAGCGCGAACGCTCTTTCGCGATTGAACGCGATTCGGGGATCGGATGGTAAACCGTTCACGATTCATGTCGCCAGCCGCGAGCATGCGGCGCATTACATCGATAATGTCTCCAGCTACGCCCAGCGGCTGATGCGTAAGCTTTGGCCGGGGCCGGTGGGGCTGATCTTTGAAGTTTCAGAACCCCGGCGGAAGGCCGTTGCGCAGAAGCTGAACGTCCCCGAGAACCTGATCTACGACAACGGGAACGTGACAATCCGGTGCCCGGATCACATCGTTGCGCATGATGTGCTCTCCCGCGTATCCGGGCCCGTGGCGCTGACGGTGGCGGCGGCGTCGAGCCAGTCCGCGCCCGGTACATTGGCGAATGATCTGGAGGGGAAGGCGGATCTGATCCTCGATGCCGGGCCGACGCGGTACTCCAAGCCGTCGACGCTGCTGCGCGTCAGGGAGGACACGTACGAGATCGTGCGCGCGGGCGTGTATGATGAGCGAATCATCGAGCGGCTGCTTCGCACGACGATTTTGTTCGTCTGCTCTGGAAACACGTGCCGGAGCCCCATGGCGGAGGCGCTGGCGAAGAGCGCGCTGGCGAGCCGACTCAACGTGTCCGTGGATGAGCTGGAGAAGAAAGGAATCACAGTGATCTCGGCCGGCTCGTTCGCGCTCCCGGGCGCGCGGGCGACGCCACAGGCGGTGGAAGCGCTCAAGGGAATGGGGGCGGATCTTACGCGACATCGCTCGCGCCCGCTCACCGTAGAACTGATTCACCAGGCCGACATCATCTACACCATGAGCAGGGCGCACGCTGCCGCAGTCATGGCACTGGTGCCGTCCGCCATGGAGAAAACCGTTACGCTCGATCCGGGAGGGGACATCGAAGATCCCATCGGCGGCGACCTCACGTTATATCAAAACCTCGCGGGGCAGATGCGGATTCTGATTGAGAAGCGGCTGGAAGAAAAAGTTCCGCAGTTGCTGTAAAATGGCCCGCCCGTAATTCTTCCGGAGATGTGATGCGCGTCGCCCTTGCCTGCGATCATCGCGGGTTTGAAGCCAAAAAACGCCTGCTCCCGCTGCTGCAAAGCAAGGGGCACGAGGTCCAGGATTTCGGCTGCGACGGGACCACCGCATGCGACTATCCCGACTATGCTCTTCCCGCGGCGCGCGCGGTGGCGAAGAATGAAGCCGACGTGGGGATCTTTATGGACGGTTCCGGGATCGGAATGTCCATCGCCGCCAACAAGGTGAAGGGGGTTCGCGCGGCGCTGGTGCATGATGAGTTCACCGCCCGGCGGGCGCGGGAACATAATCATTGCAACGTGGTCTGCCTGGGGACGGATCTGCTCAGCGAAGACCAGATCCGCAGCATCGTGGAGATTTTCCTGACGACGGCGTTTGCCGATGGACGGCATCGGGAGCGGGTGGCAAAGATCGCTAACGCTGAGCGCGAGTAGTTGCGATTGCGTTATCGGCTGCTTCACGCCAAGCAGCGCATCAGCCCACCGCGATCTCGGAGTTGGGAAATGCTGTTGCAGTCCACCAGAGCAGGGCGACCGGGAGGATTCTTCCCAGGAACATCGCGGTGCAGACGACGGCCAGCCCGCCGCCGGTCATGCTGATCGGGTCCTGGGAGAGACCCACGCAGCTGATGGCGCTGATGGCGATGAAGAGCAGCCGGTCCGCAGGGAGCTCGGGCTGGAAGGCGAGCAGGCAGAGGTAGCTCGCCAGCACCAGTGTCGTGTACACGCCGAGCCAGAGGGCGGCGACGCCGACGATTCTTGGGACAATCCCGCCGCGGAGAACGCGGCGTGTTCCTGAGGCCAGGGCGTAGAGGGTCGTTACCTTCAGCCCGCCCGCCGCGGAGCCGGGGGCGGCGCCGATGATCATGAGGACGACCAGCAGCCATTGCCCCACGCGCGTAAGGGCCGCGAGCGAGACGAGCGGGAGACCCGCGGTTCGGGAATCGATCGAAAGAATCGATCCCATTGCGACCGCGGACGTCCAGCTTTCCTGTTTCGACCAGGTGATGGATTGCCAGGGGATGCAGGCGGCTAGTCCCAGGAGGTAAACCAGCCCCGTCATCGCCAGCACAACCGAAGTGTGCTTCGTGACGCGATGACGCCCGAAGATCGCGCCGGAGACATCGAGCAGCACGGGAACGGAGAGGCCGCCGAGTGTCGCGAGTCCCAGCAGCACGAGGTGCGTGCGCCAGTCCGCGGGGCCGGGGAGTGAGCCGAAAACGATCCCGGAGTTTCCAAAGGCGCTCAGCGCCTGCATCGTCGCCGTCAGCAGCGGGCGCGTGGGATCGGCAAGCAGCGCAGTTCCCGCAAAAACAGAAAGCGCATACCACGTGATTGTTCCGGTAATGACCTGGCGATCGGAGAAGGGCATCGACGCCACGCGCACCACCGCCAATCCCCCGGCAACCAGGGCGAATAGTGTCCCCACGATGGTCAGCATCCAGAGGGCAAACTTTCCGCTGCCGCCCAGCAGGTCGAGCGAGGTGGCGTGTTGAAAGCCGGTGAGGGTGCCGGCGTTGAGCGTTGTGAACGCGGCGCGCTCCGCGCTCAGCTCATTGCCCGCGATGGTTGCGCCGGGCGTTTTCAAAATGATGAATCCAGCGAGCAGCGAGATAAAAAACGCCACGCCCAGCCACAGGGAGACCACGGCGCCCTCCCGGCGGTCCGGGACGATGACCGCTGCCGGAGCGACGTCTGCTCGACGCGCTTTTTGCTTAACCACAGATCGACTCACGCGCATCCCTACTTCTTGTATACCGCATCGGGATCAAACACCCGCTCGGCAACGACCTTCCAATCGCTCGCGCCGGGAGCATATTGCCTGAAGAAGCAGCTCCGGTAGCCCTCGTGACACGCGCCGCCCTCCTGATCCACCTTGATCACCAGCGCATCGCGGTCGCAATCGGTGCGAATTTCCTTCACGTGCTGAAAGTGCCGCGACGACTCACCCTTAAGCGCGACGCGCCCCCGGCTCCGGCTATAGGTATGCACCTTCCCGGTCGCGATGGTCTTCTCCAGCGCCTCGCGATTGATGTACGCGACGACGAGTACCTCCCCGTTGGCATGATCCTGCACGATCACCGGGATCAGACCATTGCTGTCGAACTTCAATTTGTCGAGTAGCGGGTCCATGGCGTTAGTTCTCAGGTTTCCGCTGCATTTGTCAAACAGAAGCGTGCGGGCATCAAAGCATGAGTTGCATGTACACCACATCCAGCCAACGGTTGAACTTATACCCCGCCTCTTTCAGCAGCGCACAATGGACGAAGTTGAACTTCGCGTGCAGGGCAATGCTGCCGGTTTGTTCAGCGTCAATGATCGCCATGATGCTGTGATGGCCGGCATCCCGGGCGCGGGCGATCAGGTCTTGCAGGAGCGCCGCGCCAATGCCTTGTTGCTGCGCATCGTGGCGCACGTAGATGGAGTTCTCAACCGTGAATCGATACGCGCTGCGCTCGCGGAAGAGCGAGAGCGAGCCCCAGCCGCAAATGTCGCCGTTCACCTCCGCGACGGTCACCGGCAGGCGCTCGTCGTGCGCCTGGAACCATTTCACGCGGCTCTCGAACGGCTCAATTTCCTCCTGGTACGTGCAGGTGGACCTCGGGACATACCAGTTGTAGATATCATCGATGGCGCGGAGATCCTGCTCAGTCGCCAGGCGAACGGTTGCACGGCTCATGAGCTCCATTATGCGACGCGAGGGTGCGGCCTCCAATCGGCAGCCAAGACTCAACTGCATCTGTAACACCGTCTTGACTCAGATTCCCTCGTCCCTAGCATCACCGCCGCACAGGTCGTTTTGCACCAGGAAGGAATCATGGCCAAGAAAATCGTCGCGGACGTTGATGTGAAGGGGAAGAAAGTGCTGATGCGCGTGGACTTCAACGTCCCGCTCGAGGGAGAGACGATCACCGACGACCGGCGCATCGTGCAGGCGATGCCGACGATCAAGTCGGTGATCGAGCGCGGCGGCCGGCTGATCCTGATGTCGCACCTCGGCCGGCCGAAGGGCGGTCCTGAGCCGAAGTACTCTCTCAAGCCGGTGGCTCAGCGCCTGGCGCAGCTGGTGAATCAATGTCACGCGGTCCCCGATCCAAAGCACGAAGGTCGCAACACCACCGACCTGCACATCATGAAAGATCCCGCCGAGAAGACCGCCGATACCATGGCCGCGGTTCGCTTCGTTCCCGACTGCATCGGGCCGGAGGTGGAAAAAGCCGCCAATGAGATGAAAGACGGCGACGTCCTGCTGCTGGAAAACCTTCGCTTCCACAAGGGCGAAGAGAAGAACGACCCGCAGTTCGCCCAGCAGCTTGCCAAGCTCGGCGAGGTTTACATCAACGATGCCTTCGGGACGGCGCACCGCGAACACGCAAGCACGTTTGGCGTGCCTCAACTTTTGCAGGGGAAGCCGCGGGCGATTGGCTTTTTGATCCAGAAGGAATTGAAGTTCCTCGGCGATGCGGTTTCCAATCCCAAGCGCCCGTTCGTCGCGATCCTCGGCGGCGCGAAGGTCTCAGACAAGATCAACGTCATCGAGCAGCTCCTCGGCAAGGCCGACACCCTGCTCATCGGCGGCGCCATGGCGTACACCTTCTTCATGGCGCAGGGCAAGGAAGTCGGCCAGTCCCTTGTCGAGCGCGACAAGGTCGAGCTGGCCAAGGGTTTGCTCGCCAAGGCGGGCAACAAGATCAAGCTGCCGGTGGATACCGTCATCTCCAATGAGATGACGGACACCGCCAAGACGCAGATCGTCGAGGGGAATATTCCCGCGGACATGGAAGGCTTCGACATCGGGCCAAAGACGCGCGAGATCTACAAGGCGGAGATTCTCAAGTCCAGGACGATTGTCTGGAACGGCCCGATGGGTGTGTTCGAGAAGAAGCCTTTCGCCGCCGGAACGCAGGCGGTGGCGCAGGCGGTCGCCGATGCAACCGCCCATGGCGGCACCACCATCATCGGCGGAGGGGATTCAGCCGCGGCAATCGAGCAGATGGGCCTCGCCGACAAGGTAAGCCACGTCTCCACCGGCGGCGGCGCATCGCTGGAGTTCCTCGAGAACGGCCACTTCTCAACGCTCGACATACTCGATTGAAACTTCGTGATTGCCCCGCCACTTCTCCCTCTCCCGTACCCGGGAGAGGGCGGGGGTGAGGGTCTGTCGTCTTCTCCTGTGCCGACGACCACATCAACAGCGAATGTCCGGCAAACCATTTAGCAGCGATTGCACGTCTTCATAGTTCAGCTTCGACTCCATCTGATCTCCGTCCGCTGCCGCCAGTTTCACAACTTGATCGCGCCGATCCGTCAAGTGCACCAGCGATAGCTTCTCGTAAGGCAGATACATCTCGCACAAACATCGTCGCTGACGATCCACCACCGGCACCGCATGCTGGCAAACCCAATTGCACCAGGCCGGCAGCAGATGCACCGGGCACGCGTCGCGATAGATCGCCAGGTTCAGCGCCGTCTGCTCCACCAGCCAGTTCGTGGTGCGCTGCACGCCCGCTTCCAGCGCCCGCGACCACACGTCCCAGTGCTTCGCCTCGCGATCCAGCGCAAAAGCGCCTGAGTTGAGGATCGGCATTGTCACCAGCCGCGCTGCAACATCCTCTCCCCACCCCGCCCGCGCGCATTCGTAAACATTTTGCAGCACCTTCCCCCGCCCATAATGGAACGAGTACGCGCGGTGAAGTTCCGGCACGATCGCCATCTTCCCGTGCTCTGACGCCTGCATCAGCAGATCGATCGCGCGCCAATCCTGAAGCCACGCGTCGCTGTCCAGCCAGATGATTCGCTCGAACCCCTCTGTATACCGCGGCAGGAACGGCCGCGCCGTCATCGCCCGAAACCATCCTGGCGCCGTCGCCCGCTCCGGGAACTCCACGTCCCATACCGGTTGCACCACCTGGTGCACGCTCGTCTTCAATCGCTCCAGCTGCTGCGCGTTGAACCCAAGATCCAGCACGACCACCGGAAGATCGCCTTGCCGATGCTGCTCGATGCTCGCCAGCAGTCCTTGCAGATACCCGAAGTAGCGTTCGTCGGCTGCGGTGATGATGACAGCGTCTTTCATGCTCGCAGGATTCTACTTCCTCAACCGCACGCCGGCATGCACCGCTGCCATCATCGCGATCAACACGATAGACTGCCGGTCATGAGCTTCGACCCGTTCGCGACAACCGATCCAATGATTGCCGCCTCCATCTTGAGCGCGGATTTTGCGAACCTGAGATCTGAAACCTCAGAAGTGCTGTATCCTGGCGGCTGCGATTTCCTTCACCTCGATGTAATGGACGGGCACTTTGTCCCGAACATTTCCTTCGGCCCGGCCGTGTGCGCGGCAACGCGACGCGCTGCGCCGCAGGCCTTTCTGGACGCTCACCTGATGATCACGGAGCCACTGCGATACGCGCCGGATTTCTTGAAGGCCGGTGTGGACGCGATCACCTTTCATATCGAAGTCGCGCCGGACCCGGTTGCGACGGCAAAGGAACTTCGCCGGCTGGGATGCAAGCATGTGGGCATCACCCTGAATCCGCCAACGTCGGTGGAGTCAATTCTGCCGGCGCTGGAGAACGTCGATCATGTGCTGGTGATGAGCGTCAATCCCGGTTTCTCGGGCCAGAAGTTTATGCCTGAGGTGCTCCGCAAGTGCGAGGCGATCAAGAAGCGACTGCGCCCAAACCAGCGGCTTCAGATCGACGGCGGAATGAAGGTCGACACCATCGGTAGCGCCCGCAGCGCGGGCGTTGACTGGTTCGTCGTGGCAAGTGCGATCTTCGATCAAGAGGATCGTAAGGCTGCGATCACCACGTTGCGCGAACGTCTCTCTTCCGCCTCTCCCGTGCCCAGGTGACTACAGGTGTGAGTGCCGGAATCACTTACAAACTCCACCCCTCCCGAAACTCATATCCCAGGTACTTCTCCGCCTCCGGCACATTCAAAACCTTCCCCGCTTCGCCGTCCCACTCAATCTCCTTGCCCGTGCGGTATGCGATGATCCCCAGCAGGCTGATCTCGTTCAGCCGGGCGCCGTACTCAAACGGCGCACCCGCTAGCTTCGGATCGTTCGCCAGACATGCCTTCACCCATTCCCGATGATGTCCCATCGATTTCGGGATCGACTTCGCCGGCGCCTTGAAGTTCTTGAACTTCTCCTCCGGCAGCAACTGGTGCATTTCATAATTCGTGCAGAGCATCCCCTTGTCCCCCACGAACATCACCGCCTCCGACACCAGCTTATCGTCCAGCTTCCACTGCGAGTGCTCCGCCGGCTTCGCCGGGTTGTCGTACCAGTGCAGCGTCACCGCCGGCTGATTGCCCTTCGCCTCAAACTGGAACTGCGCCGTAAGGTGATTGCAAACCATCTCATCCCGCGGCGGCTCCGTTCCCTGCGCCTTGATCCGCGACGGATGCGTCAGCCCCAGCGACCAGAACACCACATCCAGAAAGTGCGACGACTGATCACCAATCTGCGCTCCGCCAAAATCCCACCAGTGCCGCCAGCTATACGGGTGATACCCCCTCCGGAACGGCCGCATCTTCGCCGGCCCGATCCAAAGATCATAGTTCAACGTCGCCGGTACCGCCGCCAGTTCCGGGCTGAAGCTCCGCCGCGTGCGGTTATGCCAGATATGCACATCGTGCACCTTGCCAATCGCCCCACTCTGAATCGTCTCCACCACGCGGCGATAGTTTTCCGTCGCGTGCATCTGGATCCCTGTCTGCGTCACCAGCTTCGTCTGATCCGCCAATTCCACGATCGCGCGCACTTCCCGAATCGTGTGACACAGCGGCTTCTCGCAGTACACATGCTTCCCCGCCCGCAGCGCCGCCGCCGTGATCACCGCATGCGTATGATCCGCCGTCGCCACCAGCACGGCATCCACCTCCGCCAGCTTCAGCATGTCCCGAAAATCAACAAACACCTTCGCATCCGGCACCACCCGAGCCGCATGCACCAGCGACTCCACATCCACATCACAAAGCGCCGTCACCTGCGCGCTCTCCACCTTCATCACATCCTGGAGGTTGTTGAACCCACGCCCGCCGACTCCAACGACGCCGACGCGCAGCTTCGCGCCCTGCGTCGACGGTGGGGCAGAAGCTTTCGCACCAGCATCCGTCTTAACGTCTTTTCCCGCCTCGCTCGCCCCATGTAGTTGCGTCGCAGCGGCAGCCATCGCAACGGAACCGAGAAAGGTGCGCCGTGTCAATTCAGCCATAGGATCCTCTTTGGGATGCTACACCGCATCCGGGGGTGCGTTGCCGCACTCTCACGTGCCGCGAATCGGACGCCGACGCCGCAGAAGCGCGGTGAACGCGGGAGCAAGCAGGGCGGCACCGGGAGGTTCTGGAACCAGCGTAAAATGAAGAGATACGCTGGTAGGCGAGTAGATCACATCCGCAGTCGAACCAAGGGGCAGCGTCACACTGTCAAACACGCCGCTGACCTGACCCGCGGTTAGAATCGTGACTGTGTCACCCGGTTTTACATTCGGGTATCCGCGGAAAGTGACTTGGAGATTTCCCGAAAGAGCTGCTACCTGCGCAACGAAGAGTTGGCCGAATCCTTCGTCATTGGATTGATCTTGGATCTCAAAAGACAGCGACGCGTTGTTGGCCTGGATCAAGTCACCATTCACGATGAGATCGGAAGCAACTCCCACGACCAGTGTACCTGAATTCGAGATCGCCGATTGTGTGCTGAAGTCACGCCCGTCGGTAATGTTCAATCTCCCGGTGTTGGTGGTGATGGAATCCATCACGGAAAAGCTGGAGCCCGGTCCTGAGAGCGTTACATCGGCGGCGTTGGTCAAGACAGGGTAATCAGAATCAATCGAGGAACCGGAAGATACGCGCCACTTCCCTCCCGTAAGCACCCGGTTGTTGAGATTCAGGGGCAAACTGAAATCAATCACACCCCCATTCCTCGCCTCGATAACGCCCTCGTTGAGGCACTGTCGCAGCGTAAGCACCTGCTTTGGCGTCGCAGCCGAGACGGTCCCCCGGTTAGTGAACTCTCCCCCGATAAGTCCGCTGGAGGTTCCGGTCTTGATGGTGATCCCCGGTGCCACAACCGTGGGTTCCCCATAATATGGGTAGACATCTGACCGTCCGCCCAACATAAGAAAGCCGTAATTCGTGCCATCGAACGAGAGCGTCCCGCTGCCGGAGAGCGTAGTACCAGGTCCAACTTGAAACCACGCCAAGTCGTCATTTTTCAGATGAACGGTTCCATTGAGCTTCAAGCCGTTGACGAAATAAGCGTGACTGTGGGGCACGATCACATCGCAGTCGATTTGGACTCCATCGAAGACGGAGTATCCCTCCAGGTCAAAGCTCTCCACGCCTCCCGCAGCAGCAATGATCCCGCCCACGATGCGGGAGTAGGGACCGTTGGAGCCGGACCGCAGCACGTGCGGCCATCCGGCTGTCCACCCACCTCCAAAGTCGTTCGTGTAGAGCGTTGAGCCCGTGTTGTTGTACGTGCCCCCGATCTGCACGCGCGCACCGGTGCGCTCGATGTTCCCCAGGTTCAAGTGCTCGATGTCGCTTCCTGTGAGCACGAGCGCATTGTTCGGTTCAATCTTGACGGTGCCTTGGTTCGTCCAGCCGGAAGTGGCATTTAAGTAGAGCGCGCCGCCATTGCTCACGGTGAGCGTGCCTGCATTGACAAAGGATCCCGCGATCGACAGTGTTCCCGTGCTGATGTTCCCGACGACCTGACCACGATTGATTACCGAACCCGCCCCGGTCGCGCTAAGAGTCGTGCTCAGCGTCGGCTGCGCCTGAAAGGTGATGCCGCTGCCAACGGTCAGCGTGCCTGCCGCGGCGGACGATCCACGCCAGTTGCCGCTGCTTATCCTTCCGGAACCAGAAAGCGTCTGGTCACCGCTGAACAGCACTCTTTCCGTTCCAGCGTTATCAGGGCCGGTGATGGCCCCGTTCTGGAGTGTCAATCCGTTTGTGATGGTCAAAGTTCCTTGCCGCGTCAAAGCAGCCGTTGACGCGAGCGTAATCGCATCCAGGACTGGATATGGCGTCCCCGACAGACCGACCTGCAATACACCGGTTCCCGATACCACAGTTTGAGACAGCGTTCCGACCGGAATCCAACAAGGCGCTTGTATGCTGATTCCGTTAAGTGCCCGCATCGTCCCCACGCTCAATAGCGTTGTCGCACCAAGTGCCGTGATGCTGTTGACCGTGACGCTCTTGCTTACGGAAATGGTCCGGCCGCTGCTGGCGCCGGAAATCACCACGTCATACGTTGTTCCAAGGGGCGTATCGTTTTGCGGGTAATATGGCGACGTTGACCAGTTGCTTGCGGTCGTCCAGCTTCCGCCCGTCGCAGAAACCCACTCTGTCGTCACAGCAGAAGCTTGAATATCAAACAGAGTGCTAGGCACACAGGCAGGCATGCGCGGATGACGCATACGCGTCGCTTTGTTGCCATTAACTTCCCTTCCCGAAACGGTTGAAATTTAGCAGCTATGTCGAGGTGACGCCACAACATTCTGAAACGCTGGCCAGCAAGCCGTGGCTACAACACTTCCGTCGCCCGCGGATAAGACCCCAACACCGTCAACTGCAAACAATGCTGCTTCGCCTGCGAAATCGCCCGCTGCATCCCCGCATCATCACTATGCCCCTGCGCATCGATAAAGAAGTAATACTCCCAGTTCACCTTCTTACTCGGCCGCTTCTCAATATCCGTCAGGTTGATGCCGTTCTCCTTGAAGACGTCCAGCACCTCCGCCAGCGCCCCAGGCTTATGCGCCGTCGTGAACATGATCGCGGTCTTATCATCTCCCGTCTTTTTCGCCGGCTCCCGCCCGATCACGAAGAACCGCGTGACGTTGTCCGGGTTGTCTTCAATGTTCTCAAACAGCACGTGCAGATCGTAAAGATCCGCCGCTTGCTTTGATCCAATCGCCGCCACCCCGGGCATTTCCGCGGCCATCCTCGCCGCCGCCGTGGTGCTCTCCACCGGCACATGCGCCACTTCCTTCGCCGTCGCCGCCAGCCACTGCCGGCACTGGCTGAACACCTGCGCCTTCGAGCAGATCTTTTCGATCCTCTCCCAAGGCTCTTTCGCCAGAAGGTTGTGATGGATCGTCATGAGCACCTCCGCGCAGATCTTCGCCGAGCTGCTCAGGAATGCGTCAAGCGTGTCGACGATGCCCCCACCGATGGAATTCTCGACCGGAACCAGGCCGTAGTCGGCATGCCCCCGCACAATCTCCTCAAACACCGCGGGAATGTCTGACAGCGGAACGTAATCCACCGATGCGCCGAACTTCATCATCGCCGCGCCATGCGAGAAGGTACCCACCGGCCCGAGGTAAGCGATGCGCAGCGGTTTCTCCAGCGCAAAACTTCCGCTCATCAGCTCCCGGTAAACCGCGTCCAGGGTTCGATCGAGCAAGGGCCCCCGGTTGAGCTTACGGATCTTCTCCAGCACAAACTTCTCTCGATCCGGCGCGTAGATCGGCTCGTTGCTTTGCTGCTTCACTTTTCCGATCTGAACGACCACCCGCGCCCGCTGATTGAGCAGCTCGACGATCTTCTCATCGAGTGCGTCAATCTGCTGCCGAAACTGCTCGAGACCTAACTTCGCTTGCTCGCCCATGTGGGTTCCGAGCATATCCGCGGGGGGTGCAGAGGCAAAATGAGCGGCAAACGAACCTGCGACCTTTCTGCAACGTTGGTATGACAGCACGCCAAAACGACCGCTCATGAACGGCGATTGATTTTGACGATGTTCCCGGTAGGCTCAGCTTATCGGACCTGCCTCAGCAGTTCCGAAGGGCACCGAGCAGTAGGTCGTACGGACGCGGCCTGTTGGTTCGGAATTACGGGTTGGAGGTCGGCGGACGCCAGTCCCCGATTCTCTGGAGAAAGCACGACATCAGCCATCAAGGCATCTGTGGCGAAGTGGAACTTCCACACCGTTGCCTGGCGCTGTCGGCAAGAGAGTTCTATGAAGAATCCGATCTTGTCGTTACCCCTCACGGCGGTCATGCGAGAGGAGATCGCACTTCCGCTTCACGTGATGAACATCTACACCGTCGGTGGCTTCCTCAAAGCCTGGCGGAGCCCCAAGAACCACAAAATGATCGAACAGATCTTCGACACCCCCCAGCAGGCGCGCCACGCGGCCGCAACCTGCGCCGCCTGGCTCGGCGTCAAAACCCGGGCCGAACACCACAACGTCGGCGGCTGGTGGAAGAACGAAACAACAGGAGTCGGCGCCACGCAGGCATAAAAGCGACTCCTCACAAGTGATTGCGCGGACAAAGAGACCTTGCAGGAAAGCGACCCTTTCCTCAGGTCTCTTTTGTTTGCGCCTTCAGATTTCTAAAAGTGCAAGCCTGAAAGGAGAGCCGGGCTGTCCTCAGCCCGATGCCCCACTCACCACTGCGCTTCTTCAAACGGAGTAAGCGGACCTTTCGCCTTCGGTTTCGGAAGGTGATTCAGCAACGACTTCATATAAGAAGCGTCTCCCGGCCCCGAACACCGCACGTTCAGCGGGCTTCCCTTCACCAGCGTCATCTCCGAAGCGTGCGGCTCCTGCTTGTTCGTCGCCGCCTGAATGAACTTGTCCTTCCGATAGCACTGCGGCGAGAGGAGCTGCACAAAGTTCGTCGCCTGGTGATACGCCACCGGATGTGCCGCCTCATCCACCTCGATCAGGTTCGCCTTCAGCGGCGACGTCAGCACCACCACCGGATGCTTCTCCGCCGCCGCCACGAGATTGTCCAGATCCGAATACGCCACGGCGGGACGCGCCGTGTCATGCACGATGACGTGAGTCGCTTCCTCCGCAATGGACTTAGCGCCGACGGCCATCTGGTCAATCCACCGACTCGCCCCGCTGAGGAGCTTCACCCCGGAGAAGCCCAGGTGACCGCCGAACTTCCGCTTGTACTCTTCCCAGCCATCCTCGGGGAACACGATCTGGATCTGCTTGACCTCCGGCCGGTTGAGGAAGAGCTCGGCCGAACGCAGCAGCGCCTCGCGCCCGTCGATCTTCACAAACGGGCCGCCTGATTCGGTCGCGTGAGCAGGGGGGGCGGCGGTCAACAGGAGTACGGAGAAGGTGGCAGCCATGGGCTCATCTTTCGTGGCCGTCTCCCCGTCTGTCAAGAACCATCCGCCACCGTGCCTGCGGATGAATTGACACGCGAAGTCGCAGACATAAAATCCCTCTCTCCATTGGCCGGGCTCGTAGCTCAGTTGGTTAGAGCGCGTCCCTGATAAGGACGAGGTCACAAGTTCGAATCTTGTCGGGCCCATTCACAATCGCCGCAGAGTCCCCCTTTGCGGCGTCTTTTTTTTCACGACTTCCCCCTCTCCCGGTACTCCGGGAGAGGGTAGGGTGAGGGTTCTTCTCAGACGACCAACACGCCCACTCCGCCAATAATCTCTCCGATCATCGCCCGACAAGTGACTCTCCCCCCTCCTCTCTGCTAAACTACCCCGTTTCGATCTTTCGGGAGAGCCGCTTTTGTCCCTGGCCCAAAAGTACAAATCAGAATTTTCCTCCGGCGTCAAAGACCGGGGCCGCGAATACTTCCTCGACGGCCAAGTCAAAATTGATCAGATCAACGAGCGGACGATCCGCGCCAAGGTCAACGGATCCGACTCCCGCCCCTACGAGGTCGAGATCTCTCTCTACCCCAACGGCGGCTGGCGTGGCGAATGTTCCTGCCCCTTCCAGCAGGACCGCCTCGAGCCCTGTAAACATCTCTGGGCCACCCTCCTCGCCGCGGATGTCCAGCAGGTCGTCCGTCCCACCGAATCCCGCGGCGGCTGGCGCCCCGCCAGCGAAGTCCGCAAGCAAACCGCCGAACCTGAAATGCCCGAGTGGAAGCGCCGCCTCCTGCGCATCCGCGACACGATGGTAAACCATCAGCTCCACGAATCCCACAAAGACGAAACGTGGCCCCCCGATCGCCGCATCATCTACATCATCGACGTCCCCGAGACCATCGGCAGCCATCGCGGCGTCGTCATTGAACTCGCCACCGAACGCCTCAAGAGCGGCCGCTGGCAGGCGCTTAAACGCTTCGGCTTCGACCTCCACCAGTGGATGAGCGTTCCCGACGAAACCGACCGCCTCATCGCGCAGATGCTCGTCGGCGCCCAGGACTTCAACGAGTACACCTACGCCAGCTCCGGCGTCCGCAAGTTCATCCTCCCTCAATCCGCCTACGACACCACCCTCAAGCTCATGGTGCAGACCGGCCGCTGCCGAATCCGCGCCGAGCGCGACGACATCGATTCCCCCGCCGCCACCTGGGATGAAGGCCGCCCCTGGGAATTCCACCTCGGCCTGCGCGCCCGCGAAGGCTCCAGCCGCTTCGAGCTTCAGGGCTGGCTCCAGCGCGAGGATCGCCGCCTGCTCCTCCACAAGCCGGCGCTGCTGCTGGAAAGCAATCTGCTCATCGAGCAAAACAACATCGCAAAGCTCAACCATTTTGGCGCTTGGGAATTGCTCGCCGCGATGCGGCAGGACCGCTGGCTCGCTCCCATTGGCGATGCGAAGGAACTGCTTAAAGCTGTCTACGCGCTTCCCTCAATTCCGCCGATCGAAATTCCTCCCGAAGCCGGCATCGAAGAAGTGGTCACCAAGCCCAAGCCGCGCCTGATGTTTCACCAGGCGCCCAAGAATGCCGCAACCGAGACACTTCAGGCAGAGCTCAGCTTCGACTACGCCGGCAAAATCCTTCACCCGGAACTGGTCGATCCCGCCATGTTCGACGAAGCCGCCGGCAAGGTCGTTCGCCGCGATGTCGTCGCCGAGAGCGAAGCCTGGAGCCACCTCGTCAAGCTCGGCTTCAAACACCACTACGACCCGCAGGCAAAGAAGGCCGGCTTTTCGCTCCCCCAGCGCCAGCTCGGCCCCGCCGTCCTTCAGCTCACCGCCGACGGCTGGCACGTCGAAGCCGAAGGCAAGCTCTATCGCACACCCGGCACCATCAAGGTTGCCGTCTCCAGCGGCATCGACTGGTTCGACCTCACCGCACAAGTCTCCTTCGGCGAAATCTCCGTCGGTCTCCCCGCGCTGCTCGAGGCGCTTCAAAAAGGCCATAAGACCGTCGTCCTCGATGACGGAACGATCGGCCTGCTCCCCGAAGAATGGCTGCGAAAATACGGCGCCCTCGCCAGCATGGGCGAAGAGGAAGAAGGCGCCATCCGCTTCAAGAAATCCCAGGCCGGCCTGCTCGATGCGCTCCTCGCTTCGATGCCCGAAGCAACCTGTGACGCGACTTTCTCCGCCGCACGCAAAGAGCTCCAAAGCTTCGAAGGCATTGAACCCATCGAAGCCCCCGCAGGTTTCGTCGGTGAGCTTCGCCCCTACCAGAAGCAAGGCCTCGGCTGGCTCAACTTCCTCCAGAAATTCGGCTTCGGCGGCTGCCTCGCCGACGACATGGGCCTCGGCAAAACCATCCAGGTCCTCTCCATGCTCGAAGCGCGCAAGCAGCAGCAGCAGGGGCCCAGCCTCGTCATCGTCCCGCGCTCGCTCGTGTTTAACTGGAAGAACGAAGCGCAGAAGTTCACCCCCAACCTTCGCGTCCTCGATCAAAGCGGCGCTGATCGCACGCGTGGCGTCGATCATCTCGCCGACTACGACCTCGTCCTCACCACCTACGGCACGCTCCGTCGCGACGCCGGGTACTTCCGCGATTTCACCTTCGACTACGTCATCCTCGACGAAGCCCAGGCCATCAAGAACCCCGCCAGCGAATCCGCCAAGGCGGCGCGCATCCTGCACGGCAACCATCGCCTCGCCATGAGCGGCACCCCCATTGAAAACCATCTCGGCGAGCTTTGGTCCCTCTTTGAATTCCTCAACCCCGGCATGCTCGGAAAAGCCGGCGCCTTCCGACACCTCGGCTACAACAAAACCGAAGCCGAAGTCGAAGGACGAAAGGTCATCGCGCAAGCGGTTCGGCCGTTCATCCTCCGCCGAACCAAGCAGCAGGTCGCCGGCGATCTCCCCGAGAAGATGGAACAAACCATCCTCTGCGAGCTCGACACCGAACAGCGCAAGCTCTACGACGAGCTGAAAGTCCACTACCGCCAATCGCTCCTCGGCGAGATCGACCGCGTCGGCATCAACAAGTCCAAGATCCAGATCCTCGAAGCGCTCCTGCGCCTAAGACAAGTGGCATGCCACCCCGGGCTCGTCGATGAAACCCGCGTCGATTCGCCCAGCGCCAAGCTTGAAGCGCTTCAGGCCCATCTCGAAGAAGTTGTCGAAGGAGGCAACAAGGCTCTCGTCTTCTCCCAGTTCACCAGCTTCCTCGCTCTCGTCCGGAAACAGCTCGACGAGAAGAAAGTCCCCTACGAATACCTCGACGGCCAGACGCGCGACCGCCAGGCGCGCGTCGAGCATTTCCAGAAAGATCCCAGCTGCAAGCTTTTCCTCATCAGTCTCAGAGCGGGCGGCCTGGGCCTCAACCTCACCGAGGCCAACTACGTCTTTCTCCTCGACCCCTGGTGGAACCCCGCCGTTGAAGCCCAGGCCATCGATCGCGCCCACCGCATCGGTCAGCAGCAACGTGTCTTCGCCTACCGCCTCATCGCCAAGGACACGGTTGAAGAAAAAGTCCTCGAGCTCCAGCAATCCAAACGCGAGCTCGCCGACGCCATTATCAACGCCGACAACAGCCTAATCGCCGGCCTGGGCCGCGAAGATCTCGAACGCCTCCTCGCGTAGCCTCCCATGCGCAACAGCCATAAACCCCCCATTGCGCAAAAAGGCGCCTCCCGCGCGCAGCGCTATCAAATCTGAAATCCCGAGATTTGTAATTAAAAAACCGCTCTCGCTCTCTCCCACCTGCGTTCCCGGCAATCCCAGTTGCGCCGAAACGCGCCCACGCGCGCAGCGCCCGCCAAGAAGTACAGACATGATCGTCGCTCCGTCATCCTCTTCCCCCATCGCATGGGCGTGCCGCCCATGCACCCTCTTCCTCCGCCCTCCCCCAACCCCCATTCCCGCTCCCACTTTCAGCAGAAGTGCACAAAACTGCACATATCGGAACACATTTCGCCACCCCCACCCCCTCTGTCGCCCCATCCGCCCAAAGTTGAGCCCTCACCCGGTTCACGCTACGTTCATCCCCCTGATGATCGGTATAGGCGTTGTTGGCCTGGGCTCCGCGGGGGTGAGACAAGTTCACGCTTTCTCCCACCTCTCCACGTGCCGCTTGATCGCCGGCGCCGATCCTGCCGCCTCGGCAAGAGAATCTTTCCACGCGCTCTCCCCCAAAACCGAAGCCTACGAAGGTCACAAGGACCTCCTCTCCGACCGCCGTGTCGATGCAGTGGTCGTCGCCGCACCGCTTGCAGTTCGAAAGCGCATCATCCTCGACGCCCTCCGCGCCGGGCGGTCGGTACTTGTCGAGCCGCCCCTGGCGCCGACGGTGGCGGATTGCCGCGAGATCATTGATGCCGCCGAGCGCTCCCGCCGCATCATCATGATCGCCCACGCCCGCCGCTTCGACGCCGAATGGGGCGCCTTCGCGCGCACCTACATCGGCGGACAACTCGGCAAAACGGTCCTCTGGCGCTGCATCCGCGCCGCCCGCTGCAACGGCGCCTGGCTTAGCGAGCTCGCCACCCACCACTACGATTTCGCCAACTGGCTATTCGGGCCCGCGATAAACGTCGTCGGGAGTTCCATCAGGTTGAATCCTGAGAATCCGGATCTCGATACCGCCACCGCCATCATCCACTATCGCAACGGCAGTCAACTCCTGCTCAGTTCCACGTGCGCGACCGCCGGCGCCAACTCCATCCACGACTGCATTGGCGCCAGCGCCACCTTCCTCTTCGCGCCCACCACCCAGCGCGACGAAGCCTTCCCCAGTCACACGCTCCTCACATCAGCCGGCACGCGCACGCCGGTGCCCTTCGTGCGCACCGACATGAACCAGGAGCAGGCAAAGCACTTCATCGATTGCCTTGCCGGCGCCACCAGGTGCAAGAGCCCGGCGATCGAATCGCTGCGCGCAGTAGCGGTCGCCGAAGCGGCCGTGCAGGCCTGCCGAAAACATACGAGCGTTTCCATCAGCGCGGCCTGATTTTTGATCGTCAGCAGACTTTCGCTCAAGCTCTCGCCATGCAATACGTTTCCTTCGGCCGCACCGGCATGCAGGTCTCACGCTTCTGCCTCGGCGGCATGATGTTCAGCCGAAAGCTCGACCTCGATCAGTCGCGCCAGGTCGTCGACGAAGCGCTCGATCAAGGCGTCAACTTCATCGACACCGCCGAGAGCTACGGCGACAGCGAAGAATTCCTGGGCAACATCCTCGCCAGCCGGCGCGACAAGGTTTACCTGGCAACGAAGGTCTATACGAAACGCGCCACCGACGGCCGCTGCGGTCGCAACAGCCGGGTCAACATCATCAACTCCCTCGAGCGCAGCCTGAAACTCCTCCAGACCGACTACATTGATCTCTATCAGCTGCACCACCCCGATACCGAAACCCCGCCGGAGGAAACCCTCAGCACGCTCGACTTAATCATCAGGCAGGGAAAAGTCCGCTACGTCGGCGTCACCAACCACTACGCCTGGCAGATGGCCGCGATGATCGGCCAGGCCAAGCTCCACGGCTTCGCGCCCATCGTCTCCATCCAGTGCAGCTACAGCATCGTCGATCGGCCGGCGGAAATGGAGACCGTCCCGATGGCGCAGCGCTTCAACCTGGCGCTGATGGCGTACTACCCCCTCCGCGCCGGTGTGCTGACCGGAAAGTACAAATCTCCCACCGACATCCCCGCCGACTCCCGCGCCCAGCAGGATCCCAAGGTCCAGCGCCTGCTCAAGCACCCCAAACTGTTCGACGTCCTCGATGCTGTGAAGACGGTGGGGGAGAAGCACCAGTTAAAGATGAACCAGGTGGCCATGCTCTGGCTGCTGAGCAAGCCTTGGGTGACGACGCCGATCCTCGGCGGTTCGCACCCCGACCATTTCCGCGACACGTACGCCATCGCCGGCCGCGCCCTTCCACCCGAGGACCTTCAACGGATCGACGAGGTCTCGCACGACTTCGTCTACAAACCCTTCGTCAACCAGCCGGTGGAAGCGGGGCCCTCCCTTACAGAGCAGTGGTGAAACGGGCCTGCCGAGCTTCAGAAACGTTGAACTCAGTCCCGTCACCCGCTAAGATTCCTGCCCACCTTGAAGTTCCCACCGGACCTCAAGGCGACGCCGGAGTAGCTCAATGGCAGAGCACCGCTTTCGTAAAGCGGGGGTTGTGAGTTCGAATCTCACCTTCGGCTCTAAGGCCAAAGCCGCAGGCAGTCCCGCCAAAACCTTTCGAGTGCCACCATGGGCAGTCGAATGGAGCGGTGGAGCGTCGGGCAGCGCTTGGATTGGGGACTCACTTTTTTACCACAAGTGCCGCGACAAAGAACGCGTTTCTTGAATGGCGTACCGTTTGCTGCTCGTTCCGCCCCGGCAACTCCCTGCGGTCCAACGAGGCATCTATGGCCAAGGTTTTGGTAGTAGACGATACCGAGTCAGCACGAACAGTGCTGTCTCGCCTCTTGCGCTCCGACGGGTTTGAGACGGAAATGGCCGCTGACGGCGCGGAGGCCGTCAAAATGGTTGAGGAGAGCCCGCCAGACCTCATCGTGCTCGACCTGCACATGCCTGAGATGGACGGGCTGGCAGTTTTGGAGTGGTTGCGCAGCCGACCTCGTCACGGGGCCGTTGCCGTCATCATTCTAAGCGCAGCAGGCGCGGAAGAGATGCAACGCGCGGCGGCTCTTGGCGCAAAGGCATGTCTCACGAAGGCCAGAGCCACGTGGCCTCAGATCCAGCACGAAGTGCACGAACACACCCCTTAATTGAAGCATCCTGATGAGGTATGCTATTGGCCCACCACGTTCTCAGAGCGTGTCTGGGCACTCGGGCGCGTTCGTGCTGCGCTAGCGCATCCCGTCAGCGGTTTCTTCAGCAGCGCATTTTGCGGACGAGGAATCCATGCGCCTAGCGGATTTCATACAGGCCAATAGAGAATCAATTCTGGGGGAGTGGGAAACGTTCGCGCGTAGCATCAAGCCGGGCCGGAAAATGGATCCCCTTGCGCTGAGAGATCACGCGGAAGACATCCTCCGTGCTACGGCCCGAGACATGATGACCTCTCAGAGCGCCGCGGAACAGACGGATAAATCAACTGGTCATGGAACTGACAGCGCCGACAGTCTGCGTCTGAACGGTGCCTCGGAAGTGCATGGGGTAGGAAGGGTCGGCTCCGGCTTTGATCTGCTGGAAGTGGTCTCGGAATATCGGGCACTCCGGGCCAGCGTGATCCGACTTTGGCGGGACAGCGACCCGCACCCTGACCTTCGTGATCTGGACGACTTAACCCGCTTCAACGAGTCGATCGACCAGTCGCTTACAAAGGCGGTGGGAAGCTACACGAAGCGGGTTGACCAGTCTCGCCGGATGTTCCTTGCGATCCTCGGCCACGACCTCCGCAACCCACTCAACTCGATCATGATGTCGGCTGATGTCGTGACTCACACCCGAAAGGGCGATCCCGTGTCCTCCGAGGCGGCTTCACAAATCTCTGCCAGCGCCGCCGTCATTGCGCGCCTGGTGACCGATCTGGTCGACTTTGCGGGAACGGGGCTCGGTGATGCGATACCACTGTCACGCAGCCAGATGGATCTGCGAACGCTGGCAACCGAAGTAATCGGTGAGTGCCGGGCAGCGAACCCAAACCGCAGCTTCCAACTCAGTGCTGATGGCGATCTTGTTGGTGAATGGGATGCGAGCCGCCTTCGACAAGTCATCTCAAACCTGATCGGTAACGCGCTGCAGCACGGCGGGACAGACTGCCGGGTGGACGTGGCGATAAGGCCGGACGGCGATGACGCTCTGCTTGAGGTTCGCAACGAGGGACCGCCGATCACGGCCGACCTGCTGCCCACGATTTTCGACCCCTTGGTGCGCGGGACGCTCTCCGGGTCGCAACCGCGCCGTGCGGGAAGTGTCGGGTTGGGCCTGTACATCGTCAGGGAAGTCGTCGCCGCCCATGGTGGCGACGTTGACGTGCAGTCAACAGTTGAGGCTGGAACCGTCTTCACGGTTAGGCTCCCGCGTCATGCCGCCGCGTAGTCAATCTAGATGATTCTCAATGGATGCGTAGCGGCACAACGCCCACGATGTTCGAATCTCACCTTCGGCTTTTCGGGGATTCTCAACTGGTTTTCAACTCGGATCATGCCGCGTAAGCTTATCCCGCGCTTATCGTTTCGGCCGCCCCGGTGAGGCGGCGGATCTTTGCTTTGCCATCAGGGGAAGTGCTGATTTGCTGGTTGTCGAAAGTTAAAGACTCAGCTACGTTTAACCCGCCGTGCATCCACCGGAACCCTCTCATCCGACATCGCCTATTCCTGAGCCGACACCGCTTGATCCGCGGTCGTGGCTGGGCTCCATTGTCGAATCCTCCGACGACGCGATCGTCAGCAAAACGCTGGAAGGCATCGTCACCACCTGGAACAAGTCCGCGGAGCGAATTTTTGGTTACACCGCCGCGGACATGGTAGGCAAGCCGATTCTCATCATGATCCCCGAGGATCGGCAGCAGGAAGAGCCGATGATCCTTCAGCGGATCCGCAACGGTCAGCGTGTCGATCACTTTGAGACCGTGCGCCGGCGTAAAGACGGGACGTTCGTGAACGTGTCCGTGACAATCTCACCGGTGCGCGATGCGACAGGCAAGATCGTCGGCGCATCCAAGATCGCCCGCGACATCACGATGCAAAAGCGTGTGGAGGCGGAACTGGTCGCAGCCCGCGAGGCGGCGGAGCGCGCCCGCGAAGTCGCTGAAGCCGCCAACCGCGCCAAGGATCATTTCTTGAGCGTGCTTTCGCACGAGCTGCGCACGCCTTTGACGCCGGTGCTGGGGGCCATCAGCTTCATCGAGCAGAACGAGGCGCTACCGCAGAACGTCCGCGAGCAGGTGAGCATGATTCGCCGGAACGTGGAAACCCAGGCGCGCCTCGTCGACGACCTGCTGGATCTGACGCGCATTGCCCGCGGCAAGATGCGGCTGCATTTCGAGGTCGTCGATGCCCATACCGTCGTCCGCAACGTCATCAAGATGTTCCAGAACGAGATCGACGAGAAAGCCTTGGCGGTGACGACGGCGCTGCGCGCCCAGGAATACCACATCTGGGCTGACGCCGGGCGCTTTCAGCAGATCATCCTGAATCTGCTGTCCAACGCGATCAAGTTCACGCCGAAGAACGGCTCCATCACGCTCCGCTCGTCGAACGATGGAGCGGACCTGAAAATCGAGGTGCTCGATAACGGCGTGGGGATCGAGGCGGATGTCCTGCCGCGGCTGTTCACCGCCTTCGAGCAGGGCGAGCAATCCATTAACCGCAGGTTTGGCGGCTTGGGGCTTGGCTTGTCGATCGTGAAGGCGCTGATGGAGATGCATTCCGGCTCCGTTGATGCCCGTAGCGCAGGACGGGACCAGGGGACGCTGATTTCCCTGACGGTACCCACGGTTTCTCCTTCAAGCCCGCCAGGGGGCGCCACGGCGAAGGCAGTTTCATCCGCCTTGAGCAAGCACTACCGCATCCTGCTGGTGGAGGATCATGCTGACACGCGGCACGTGATGACGCTGCTGCTCCGCAGCTTCGGTTGCGAAGTCGCGGTGGCAGGATCGGTCAAAGAAGCAACCGAGTTGGCGTTGCGCGAGACATTCGACCTGCTCGTCTCGGACATCGGCCTGCCCGATGGCACAGGGCTCGACGTGATGAAGAACATCAGCCAGCTTCAGCATGTCCGGGCAATCGCGATCAGCGGCTTTGGGCAGGAAGAGGATCTCCGTCGAAGCCGTGAGGCCGGCTTTGCCACCCACCTCACCAAGCCTGTCAACCTCAAGACGCTCCAGGAAGCGATCGAGAAAGTGGCGCAGAAGTAACTTCTCGTCAGGTTCCGCGCTCGCGGCCTCTAAGCACGTGGTCCCGCAAATTGTCAAGAATTCAGTTGTTTCTGCCGGCGCGCCACGTCATTGTGGTAAACCTCTTCTCACATCTCAGGAGATTTCATGGCCAAACAGGCTGCGAAACGATCAACCGGCAAAGGGGCAGGCAAGGGTGGTAAGAGTGCGGGCGGCAAAGCGCGCACCGCAGGCGCATCGCGCGGACGCGCGACCTCCGGACGCGCAACGTCCGGCCGCGCGACGGGCGGCAAGGGCGGCGGTCGCGCCGGCGCTGCCCGTAAATCAACCACCCGCGCCACCACCGGCCGCTCAAGCGGTGCAGGCAAGACGATGGGTCGAAAGGCGGCGACGTCTCCAGCAAGACGAAAACCAGCCAAGCGCGCCGCGCGACCCCGCGCTCAGCAGGCAACCGTTGCCGCCCCCGCGATGACGGAAGAGACCATGACCGGTCTCGCCGGCGAGGCGATGATGGGCGGCGGGGCGCCTGAGACTCAAGCCTCCGCCGCCGCCGACCTGGGCACGGATGGCAGCGACGGATCGCAGGGCGTGTAGGCGATCCTGTCCCCTTACAGAAGTCGGCGTCTGTGATCTGAACGCCAGGGGCGAGACACAATCTCGCGCCTACTGGTCGTTCATCCCCTTCCAGCGGCAAGACTTGTGTTGCCCTCTTCCGCGGCGCAACGCAGCGTCGCTGCCGGCGTCGAGCGGTTTATGTTCCGCCTTGCGTCATGAATCCGATGTCCTGGTTGTTCATCGGCTGGAAGGAAAAGTCGTACAGCCGCTGATCCGCCTGAAAGATCGACATGTTGACGCGAAGCGGATCCGCGACCGTCGCCGGTGAGAGGACAGAGGCATTATCGGTCAGTCGCGTCGCCTGCACCTGATAGGTGTAGTTGTTATCGCGGAGGTGCTGCCAGAGCGCACGAATCGCGGCCGCCTGCGCGGCGCGGTCGGGGGCGGTGGTGATCTGGTTCGCATACGCTTCGAGCGTCTCTGCGCGCGTTCGATACACCTGTGGGTTGGCGCTTTGCGCTTCCGCCGCCGTCTGCTGCGAAGGCACCGGTGTATCGACGGTATGCTCAACCCGCGTCTGTCGCGCCGGCCGCTGCTGGTGCTGGCAGCCGATCAGTGCGATAAGACCAAGGGTGATCAGCGTTGCATGTTTAGCCATATTTTCTCCGCAGGTGGGGGGTCTTGTCATTCCGCGTGAAGTTCCTTGAGCTTGGCTTCGAGCAACTGAGCGCGGCGCTGGGCAACACGATTCAACCATCGTGCCAGCTCGTCCGCCCGCGCGGGCTCCAGCATGTTAACGAGATCATCAAGATTGGCGCGAAGGCGTTTGAGCGACTCAACTACGTTATCGCGATTGTCTTGAAAGATGTCGCGCCATAATCCGCCATCGCCGCCGGCGACGCGCGTGGTGTCGAGAAATCCTTGACCCGCCAGGGTCAGTGCGGCTTCCTCCTGCATGGCGACCAGCGCCGCCGCCACCGCATGGGGAAGGTGGCTGATGTCGCAGATCAGCCGATCGTGTTCTTCCGGGGACATGCGGATCGTCTTGCAGCCGAGCAGTTTCCAGAACGATTCGACTTTATTCAGCGCAACGGAATCGGTGCGATCGACAGGCGTGAGAATGCAGCGCGCGCCTCTGAAGAGGTCCGGCTTTGCGAACTCGACGCCGCGTTTCTCGCTGCCCGCCATGGGGTGCGAACCGACAAAAAACGCGCCGCGCGGGAGCAGCGTCTCTGCGGCACGGACGATCGATCGCTTCGTCGAGCCGACATCGGTGACGAGCGCACGTTCTCGCAGGTGGGGTGCGATTTGCTTGAGCAGTGACTCGAACAGACCCACCGGCGTCGCCAGGAGCACAAGATCAGCGTGGACGACCGCTCTTTCCGGTGAATCAAACGCTTCATCAATAGCCCCCATTTGAATCGCCGTCTCAAGCGTTGAAGCGCGATGCCCGTAGCCGACGACGTGGTAGTTCGTGCCCGCGGCTTTCAGCGCCAGCCCGACCGAGCCGCCGAGCAGACCAACACCCAGAATTGCGATGCGCGGTTGAGCCACGCGTGGAAAGGTAATGAGGCGGTCGCGATGGGGCAAGGAAGCGAAACCTCAGCGGGGAACGGGGGCCTTTTCCAGCAACGCCGCCTGGCGGCTCGGGTACAATAGTCGTCGTCGCACTGGAAAGGATCGTTATGTCCAGGGGAATCGCCGCGCCGGCGGATGCGTTCGCGCCTTTTGTACCGACGGAAGAGCAGCCGTTTGGCGCGCAGCGGCTGGGACATTTACTCCGCCGCACCACCTTCGGCGCCACCCCCGAGCGGCTGAGCAAGTTCGCGGGCAAGTCACCCGCCGACGTGATCGACTGGCTCTTCGATTTCGATCCGGAGGAGGATCCGTTCCAGCAGTTTGTCGATCAGCTCGAGGGGTTCGTCAACCTCAATCAGTCGCAGTCGGTCGCGAGCTACTGGTACTACCGCATGCTCAATTCGCCGCAACCGTTGCAGGAGCGGCTGGCGCTTTTCTGGCACGGACACTTCGCCACCGGCGCGGGCAAAGTCGAGCGCGGCCGGCTGATGCATCAGCAGATCCAGCTCTTCCGCCAGAAAGGCCCGGGCAGCTTTCGAGATTTGCTCATCGCGGTCGGACGAGATCCCGCGATGCTGATCTGGCTGGATGGCCAAGCCAATCGTAAGGGCAAGCCCAACGAGAACTACGCGCGCGAGGTGATGGAACTGTTCACACTAGGCATCGGCAATTACAGCGAGAAGGACATCAAGGAGCTCGCTCGCGCGTTCACCGGCTGGCGCGTGCAGGAAGAAGAAGCCAAGTTCGATCCGAAGCAGTTTGACGATGGGGAAAAGGAACTGCTGGGCGCGACCGGAAAGTTCAACAGCGAATCCGCGGCCGATGTGCTCCTGAAACAGCCGGCGTGTTCGCGCTTCATCTCCAGCAAGCTCCTGCGAGAGTTCGTGCACCCGGAACCGGAGCCGGTGCATGTGGATCGTTACGCCAGGCGCCTTGTCGATACAAAGTGGAACATCAAGACGGTCCTTCGCGAGATGCTCGCCAGCCGGTTGTTCTTCAGCGACTGGAGCTACCGCAGCCGGATCAAAAGCCCGATTGAGCTGGCGGTGGGAGCGGCACAAGTCGTCGGCGGCAAGGTGGACGCCAACTTCCTCCGCGAATCATGCACACGCATGGGCCAAAACCTGCTCAATCCGCCCAACGTTAAAGGCTGGCCCGGGAACGAAGACTGGATCAATGCCAACACCGTGATGCTCCGCTTCAACTTCGCGATGCAGATCACCAGCCAGCGGCAGCAGGAGTTCGTCCGCAAGACGGATTTCGATAAGTGGCTGAAGCAAACCGGCGTGAAGACGGCGGATGACGTCGTCAACTACTACGCGAAGCTGATGCTCGACGGTAAGCTTGATGACGACGCGAAGGAAAAGCTGCTCGACTTCATGGACCGTGGGCCAAAAGGCGAGAAGAAATCGTTCGTGCTGACGAGCGAGACCGTGAACACAAAGGTGAAGGGTTTGCTGCACCTGATGATGGCGATGCCGCAGTACCAGTTGGCTTAGCTTCTCTCCCGCCTCTTGCAGGAGCTGGTCAGGGTGAGAGTGTAGCTCGAGGAAACAATTATGAAGACGACACGACGCGACGTTCTGAAGGTGGGTCTCTCGGGCCTGGGCGTCCTCTCTCTCTCGACATCCGTCCCTTCGTTCCTGTCGCAGTTCGCTTTCGCAGAGACGGCGACCGCTTCGCCAGTCGCGAGCGACAACATCCTCGTCGTCGTCCAACTCTCCGGCGGCAACGACGGCCTGAACACTGTCATCCCCATCGGCAACGATGACTACGTCAAGGCGCGCCCGAATATCGCGATCAAGGATCGTCACCACCGCCTGGGCGACAACTTTGCGCTCAATCCCGGGCTCAAGGATTTCAAGGACCTGTTTGATGATGCGAAGCTCGCCGTCATCAACGGCTGCGGCTACCCCAACCCCAACCGCTCGCACTTCCGCTCGATGGAAATCTGGCACACTGCCAACCCGAGCGACACCTACGAACCAACAGGCTGGCTGGGGCACTACGTCGACCACATGGTGCGCGGCACCAGCTCGCTGATGTCCGCGGTCAACATCGGTCCGGAGCTGCCTCTGGCGCTGGTGGCAGAGAAGACGACGGTGCCGTCGATTCAGTCGATCGACGACTTCCGCATTCGCACCGATCCCAATGTGCCGCAGGATGCGAAGATCAAAGAGCAGATCATCCGCGAGCTCAACGCCGCCAGGGAGAGCACGCCGGCGCTTCAGTACCTCTCGCGCCAGGCGACGAACGCCATTGTGGAAGCGGATCAGATTCGCAAAGTCACCAGCGCGTACAAGCCGGATGTGGAATATCCGTATGGCCTCGGCCAGCAGCTCAAGCTCATCGCCCAGATTATTTCCGGAAACTTCGGCACGCGCATCTTCTACTGCCAGTCGGGCGGCTTCGACACCCACGCGAGCCAGACCGGCCAGCACGAACGCATCCTGAGCAACGTCGCCTCAGCCATCCGCGCCTTCCATAAGGACATGGAAGCGAAGGGGCTGGGCAATAAGGTGACGGTGATGTGCTTCAGCGAGTTCGGCCGCCGGGTAAACCAGAACTCCTCGGCGGGCACGGATCACGGAACCGCCGGCCCCATGTTCGTCTCCGGCGCCGCCGTCAAACCCGGCGTCTACGGCGCATACCCCTCGCTGACGGACCTGGACAACGGCGACCTGAAATACACCACCGACTTCCGTCGAGTTTACGCAACCCTTCTGGAGAAATGGCTGAACGCCGATTCAGCCGCGCTCCTCAAAAACAAGTTCGAGCCGCTCGCGTTTCTGTAATCGGTTTTCCCCCGCAACACCTACTCATACTTCAGCACAGAGTGCACTGCGTACGGCGTCACCTTCGCGCGTCCGCCAAGCCCGATTAATTCCGTAAGCACTGCAATTCCAGCGATCTCCCCGCCCAGATCGTTCACCAGGTCGCAACACGCCTTCATCGTCCCGCCGGTCGCCAGCACGTCATCCACAATCAGCACGCGCTGCCCCTTCACGATTGAATCCGCGTGCATCTCCAGCGTGTCCTTGCCGTACTCGAGGTCATAAGTCTTGGACACCTTCTTATGCGGCAGCTTCCCTGGCTTGCGGACAATGACAAACCCCGCGCTCAGGCAGCACGCCACCGCCGTTCCGAAGATGAAGCCGCGCGATTCGGCGCCGACGACCAAATCGATGTTCTTTCCGCGGAACGGATTGGCCATCAGCTCAATCGCCAGCGCCAAACCTGACGCGTCGGCAAGCAGGGGGGTGATGTCGCGGAAAAGAATTCCCGGCTTGGGAAAGTCCTGGATGTCACGAATGAGGCGCTTGAGCGATTCAGCCATAGGATAAAGATTCTACCGATCTGGCTCATCGAATCGAGCGATGCGCTAAGACTGGCGAGTCTGCCGCTCGCGCCTGGCGCCGGATGGCACCAACATGGGCAGCAGCAGAAAAATCGTCCCCAACAGGCACGATCCCACGCCAATCGCCATCGCCACCCCCAGCGAGCGAATCGCCGGCACCGACGTCGTCACCAGTGAGACAAAACCCAGGAACGTCGAAGCCGCGCACAGGATCACTGCTTGAACCGCCGGCGCGATGTCGTCCGCTGATCCGCGATCGCCGCTCAGGCGCTTTCGCGCCAGGTGTACGAGGAAGATCCCGTAATCGACATCAATCCCGATCAGCAGCGGTAGGGCGGCGAGGTTGATGATGTTCAGCTTCTGCCCTGTCACGCGCATGAACGCGAGCAATGTAAGCATGCCAAATACCGTCGGCACCAGCGCCAGCGCCGTCGCCTTGATGTGCCGAAAGTGCAGCGCGAGATAAAGGGCAACGATGCCGATCGCGATCAGGAGCAATCGCGGCAGCTCGCGCTGGATCGTACCTTCCGCGCTTCGCCCGAGAACCGCCATGCCCGTCAGCGTTGCGCCGGGAAGATCTGCAATCGCGCCTTCGACCGCCAGCACCGCTCGGTCCCGCACGTCGCGCTGATCAGCGTTCCCCTTCAGCGACAACAGCATGACCGATTCCGTCGGCGGCGACTGCTTCGTCGCATTGCGCGGCAGAATCGCGCTGGCCAGCGTCGGATATTCCAGCAGCGCCGTCACATCCGGCGCCACGCTGCGCGTCAGCAGGTGATTCAAGAAACCCACGTAAGGCTCGAAGCGCTCCGCATCAAAGGCGCTGGCGGATGCAACCGCTTGAAAATCATCCGTCACACGCTTCGCATACTCCGGTCCTGTGGCGGCAACACGCGCCGAAGCCAGTGCCGGATCAGGCACCAGCGCCGCAAGCCCGAATGCGCCCGACACCCCCGCCGATCGTACCGCGTCCATCTCCAGCCTCCGCTGCACCTGATGTGCCAGCGTCACAAGCGCGGCAGGGGAGTCGGCGCGAAGGTACACGATAAGCGATCCCGGCGACCCCCCGAACTTCGCCGCCAGCTCCCGCTGAGCATCCAGAGGCGCATTCGGCCGCGGATGCATCACCGTCAGGTCTGATTCCATCGGCAGCCAGTCGCGCTGACACACGAGCACCATCGCCGCAGCGAAGACAACAAACGCAGTAGAACCAATAGACAGCACCCGCCGCCTTTGCAAAACCTCGAGCAGCCCGTTCACATCAAGGCGTGACGAAGCGGCAGGAGCGCCCTCTTTCGTGCGCCGGTCTGACAGCACCAGCAGCGCCGGCAACACGAACAGGCTCCCCAGAAATGCCCCCATCAACCCGAGTGCTCCCAGTAGCGCGAAATCTCGCAGCGCCGGCACGTCCGACCACCCAATCGCCAGGAACCCGATCACGCTCGTGAACCACGCCGCGAAGATCGCCGGTCCCACCTGCACCGTTGTCTGCGCCGCCGCCTCCCGCGAACTGCTGCCCGCGCCGCGAAAACTGTCGTAGTGCGAAATGAATTGAATCGAGTAATCGATCCCCATCCCCGCCAAAATCCCGCCGATAACCGCCGCCATCGGCGTCAGCGTCGGCAGAACACCGGCGTAGATCCCGAAGCCATAAAGCACGCCCAACGCGATCGGCCCGAACGCGAGCAGGAACAGCCGAATCCCGCGCCGATACGCAATCAGAAACAGCACCTGGAGCAGCACCACCGACCCAGTGACCGTCTCGATCATGTCGCGGCGAATCCCCGCCTCCGCCGCCGTCGCAATCGCGTACGAGCCTGTGAGCTGAATCTTCAACCCATCACTGTTCACGCGCTGCGCGATCCGGTCGACCTCGCGGGTCAGCTTCTTCGCGAACTCCATGTCGCTCGGCGGTCGCTTGCCGCTGATGCGGATGATGATCGTCCTCCCATCCGGTGAGACGAAAGCATCGGTTCCGGTAAACGTCTGAAACGGCCTCGACGCCGCCAGCTTTGTCAGCACGAACTCGTGCAGGCGCAGCGGGTCCTGCAAGAACGCCTTCGCCAGTGCCTGCGCCGCCGGCCCGGGCGCCGCCATCAGCGCCTCGTTCTGGCTGAACTGCTTCTCCATCTCCGGCCGCGTCAGACGCTGCTTCGCCTGCTCAAAGGCCGCATCGTCAAGGTAAAACAGTCCATTCGGAACCAGCACCTTCTTGAAGTAATCCTGCGTCTTCTCATCCGCGCGATAGGTGACCGATTCCACGACCGCCGCCGCATCACTCGACGCGCCGATCTCCCGCTCCAGCCGCTGCGCAAACGCAACCAGCGGCGCAACGTCAGGCGCTTCCGTTTGATCCGGCCTCGATGCCATCACGATCAACTCTTCTGCCGCCGCGAATCGCTCCAGCACGCGCAGCATCGCCTCGCCAGCCGGATCGTTCCGCGGAAACAGCGGCGCCAACGACGTATCCGCATGCAGCCGAGTCACCGCCAGCCCGCTCGCCACCGCCAGCAGCAGCGCCAGGAGCAAAGTC